>DBBR01000078.1 GCA_002292325.1 Flavobacteriales bacterium UBA979
TTCACGGGGTGTGCCGTGAATGATTCCAATCAACTTACAGAGGGGGAGGTGATGAGCTTTGCGAAAAATCACCTTGAATCTCAAGTTGGGTATGATGAGGCGGTTGCACCATACATAGCGGGATTGTCAACTGAAACAAAGTATTTCACTACAGGTCAAAAATCGCCGTTGAATGCCAATTTAGATAACGTTGACGCTTCTTGGTTCTTTGAAGATTCAGTGAAGGCTGAAATCATGGATGTGCAGTTGTACGGAACGGGAGCTAGTGTGATGGGGGTCATGTACTTTCATACTCTCGGTGAAGTCGGTATGCGTTCGTTTCACGGAACAGTCGTTCGAGATGGTGATCGACTGCGCTGGGATCGATGGTTTCACCAAGACCATGGACAGCTTGCTGAGAATTTCATTCCGAACGATTCTGAAGTGGAAGGTGCCGTCAGTCTATGCAACTCAATGGCGTGGAGTACGCTTCAGGGTGACGGATCGGTTGCTGGTGAGATTTCCGATTCGTTGATAGCATTGGATCCGTCAATGGCTCTAGCGCATGTCGGATCTCTATGGCGCGCTTGGTTCCAAGGAGATGGAGAAACATGGGAATCTCATGCAGCTGCAGCTGTTGAGAAGAGCAAGGATCCTGCGACTAAATATTATTTCATGTCCCATTCAGAAGCCTTTGGAGATCAATTGGAGAATGCACAAAAGGCTTACGCATTAGCTTCGGACTCACCTTTAGCACAAATAAATTACGCTTGGAACTTGATGGGAACGGACGATGCAGCTGCCAGGGTTATTCTGGAGCAAACCGCAAACCGTTGGGGCTCATTGGGAGCACCTCATAATCTGTTAGGTTACTTGAATATGCGTGAAGGCGATATGGACCGTGCCGAAAATTCCTTTAAAATGTATGTGCGATTGGCACCTGATGTGGCAAATGCACACGATAGCATGGGTGATTTTTATGCAAAGAAAGGGGACAACGAAAATGCACGTGCCTGTTATACAAAGGCCATTGAATTGGATGATTCGTTCGAGTCATCGAAGAAAAAAATGGCAGAATTGGACTCTTAAAAGGACTCTATTCCGAACAGCATTCAGAATGCTGAACAATAAAAAATCCCGGGAGTACCCCGGGATTTTTTTGTTTCAACTGCTCCATTGTTCGCTTGGATGAGGCTATTCGGCATTCAATGCTCGTTCCTTGGCCAGTGCTGCGACGGTGTAGTCAGGTTTCAGCTTCAAAGCCTCCGTATAATCTGCAAGTGCGCCAGTCACATCGCCTAGACTTTCGCGTGCTAAACCACGGTTCAAAAACGCCTGGTGATAATAAGGAAGGTGTTCTATCGCTTGCGTGAACCAGTACTCTGCACTGTCATAAGCACTGAGGTATTCTAAGTAAATAAATCCCTGGTTAAACGACGCCGTTGCATTGGTCGAATCGATGGTGAGTATTTCGCGGTAAAGTTGAAGGGCTTGTTCGTTTCGAGACTCCTCCTGTAAGAAAATTGCGAGATTATAACGCGCTTCAACGGATTGGGGACGCAGTTCGATGGCCGATCGATAAAACTCTTCCGCAAGCGGATTGCCTTGTTCGGCTAGGTAAAGCCCGAGACTGATGAAGCCGTCAAAAAAATTAGGATTGACTTCCAATGCCGTTTGGTAAGAACTAATGGCCTTGTCGGGGACTCCAGTGGACGCGTAAATCTTGCCTTTCATCCAATAAGCTTCGTGCAATTGATCGTTGATGCGGAGGGCTTCGTTTAAGTCGTCAAACGCACGTTCAAACTGCTTGAGATGAATATTGAATTCTGCACGTTTGAGTAAGCACATCGTACTTCCACGAGCATAAGCCACACAGTTGTCCAATTCTGTAAGGCATGCGTCAAAATTTTGCATGCGATACAACATATCCACTCGATTTTCCCAACCAAGAGCAAAACTGGAGTCGGCTTTCAATGCCAATCCCCAATCCTCAAATGCCCCTTGTGGATCGCCTTGGGTTACCTTCCAAATAGCGCGTTGGTGGTATCCATCGGGAGCATTTGGGCTCTGAATGATCGCATCATCCAGTTCAGATAGATCAGCTGTGGGATCCTCTGGCGCATTCGCTGGCTGTTCGTGGTTATTGCAGCCGATCAGCAGGCCAGCGATGAAGATGAGAGGGGCGGAAACAGCAAGGGCACTTGCTAAAAGTGCCCTAACCGTTGGTGCGAATGAACGCTTCATTTTTTTTGGTTGCCCATTCATTAGACCGCTTCGACCTCTTCAACGAGTTTAGGAGCTGTTTCCTTTCGAATGGTTTCCTTGATTTTACCTTCCAATTCTTCCATCAGCTCTGGGTTGTCTTCAATGAGGTTGCGCACCGCATCTCGGCCTTGACCCAATTTGGTTTCGCCGTAACTAAACCAGGAACCGGATTTCTTAATGATGTTCATGTCCACGCCGAGGTCAATGATTTCTCCAGACTTGGAGATGCCTTGTCCATAAAGAATATCAAATTCCGCTCGTCGGAAAGGCGGAGCGACTTTGTTTTTGACCACTTTAACTTTGGTTCGGTTACCCAACACCTTATCTCCATCTTTCAGTTGCGTTGAGCGGCGAATGTCAAGACGAACAGAAGAGTAGAACTTCAAGGCATTTCCTCCCGTTGTCGTCTCAGGATTCCCAAACATCACACCGATTTTTTCACGCAATTGATTGATGAAGATGCAGCAACATCCTGTTTTGCTGATGGATCCTGTGAGTTTTCGCAAGGCCTTGGACATCAATCTTGCCTGCAGACCAACAGAAGAGTCAGACATTTCCCCTTCGATCTCAGCGCGCGGTGTAAGCGCTGCTACAGAGTCGATGACAATCAAGTCAATGGCTCCAGAACGAATGAGGTTGTCAGCAATTTCCAATCCTTGCTCACCGTTATCTGGCTGGGAGATGAGCAAATTTTCGGTGTCAACACCTAAGTTTTCAGCATAGAACTTATCGAATGCGTGCTCCGCGTCAATGAACGCACAAATTCCACCTTGCTTTTGAGCCTGAGCGATGGCATGCACTGCCAGTGTGGTTTTACCGGAACTTTCAGGCCCGTATATTTCGACCACTCGACCTCGTGGATATCCTTGGATGCCGAGCGCAAGATCCAAAGTCAATGAACCCGAGGGAATGGATTCGATGGCTTCAACCGCCTCATCCCCCAATTTCATGACAGCTCCTTTGCCGTATGTTTTGTCCATGCGGTCCAAAGTCAATTGGAGCGCTTTCATTTTTTGTGTGTCTGTAGACATTTTTTCTTGTTTTGGACGAAGGTATCTTACCTACATCGTAATGGACTTACGGAGTAGGGTGTTTTTTGTCAACGATGTACCCACTTTTGTGTTCGTGAGCAGGTTACAGTCCAAACCCAGCCAATACTTCGGCCGCATGGTCTTTGGTTTTTGGCTTCAGAATGACAGATTGAATCGTCCCCTGTTCATCAATTAAAAAGGTCGTCCGATGTGTGCCCTCGTATTCTTTGCCCATGAATTTCTTCAATCCCCAAACCCCAAATGCTTGATGGAGCGAACGATCTTCATCGCAGGCTAAATCAAATCGGATTCCGTACTTGTCGATGAACTTCTGGTGCTTTGCCGCTGGATCTGGACTGACACCGAGGATAGAAATCTCTGCCTCCATGAGCGCGTCGTAGTTTTCCGTCAGATTGCAGGCTTGTGCAGTGCAACCTGGCGTCATATCACGGGGATAAAAGTACAAGGCTAGTTTTTTGCCCGCATAATCAGACAGCGAACGAACAGAACCGTCTTGCACGGTTGTTTGAAAAGCAGGTGCCGCTGATCCAGCGGCCAATGGTGAGGCGATTTGTTCCATGTTTAAATAACCGAATTTTTTCCTGCATGTTCGTTACCCATCTCTGCATTATTCTTCTCAATTTGCCAATTCATGTCGAATCCATGCCAATATGTAGACGTCCTTGTGCCGTTGCCTTTGCCCAAGCTCTTGACATATTCCCTTGAAGGGGTTGAAGAGGAGGTTGTTGAGGGCATGCGGGCGGTTGTGCAAGTAGGGGTTCGAAGGATGTATACCGGTTTGATCTGGAAATTGCATAACGAGGCTCCGGCCGCTTATTCTGCTCGCCCCATAGAAACCTTGATCGATGTGCGTCCGGTGATCACGCCATCCCAGAGAGCACTGTGGACTTGGATGGCGGAGTATTACATGTGCACCCGCGGTGAAGTCATGGCTGCCGCACTACCGGCCGGCCTGAAATTATCGAGTCAATCGCGATTGGTCATCCATCCTGAGGCAATTGATTCGAAATTAAACACGGTGGATTCTCGGTCGAAGGATTTATTCCAAGCCATTCAGACACGGGGGGGCATTCAACTATCTGAAGCAGGACCCATCTTGGATTTGAAGAATCCTCAGCGATGGGTCAATCAATTGTTAGAGGCTCAATTGGTTGTTTCGGAAGAGGAATGGAAAGAGCGTTATCGGCCCAAAATGGAGCGAACGATTCGGCTGCATGATGATTTCCGGAACGAGGAAGTTTTGATGGAGCTGTTGAGTCAGTTGGATGCACGTGCACCGAAACAAGCGCGAATCCTGGAGGCGTTCTTGGCATTGTCCAAGTCTTCGGAAGGTGTTTTTGATGATGTGCTCAATGAAAAACAGGTCTTATCACATGCTGAGGCTGCGACTTCCACGCTAAAGCGCATGGAGCAAAAAGGCATCTGGCAGCGGGATGAGCGGCCCGTTAAGGGAGAGTTGTCCACCAAGAAAAGCGAGCAGAAGCCGTTGCCAGAGTTAAGTGACATGCAACTCCAAGCGTTTCGGTCATTGGCTGCAAGCCGGGAAAACAAGCGGATGGCTTTGTTGCACGGTGTAACAGGATCGGGCAAAACGGAAGTCTACATTCATCTCATTGCGGATGCCTTGGAACAGGGGCAAACCGTGTTGTTTTTGGTTCCTGAAATCGCTCTTACGACGCAGCTGATTCAACGAATGGCCATTCATTTTGAACGGTACATGCATGTGTATCATAGCCGATTTACAACCCGTGAACAGACCGAAACTTGGCTGAGTGTTTTGGGAAAACCGGGGGCTCAAAAGACGCCCCAATTGATCATCGGTCCTCGTTCAGCTTTGTTTTTACCCATGCAAAATCTTGGGCTGATTGTGGTTGACGAGGAACATGAACCAAGTTTCAAACAATTTGATCCTGCGCCGCGCTATCAAGCAAGGGACGTCGCCATGTGGATGGCCCAA
This sequence comes from Flavobacteriales bacterium UBA979, assembly GCA_002292325.1. Taxonomy (GTDB): domain Bacteria; phylum Bacteroidota; class Bacteroidia; order Flavobacteriales_D; family Sanyastnellaceae; genus UA16. Next base: position 5,254 of record DBBR01000078.1, read on the forward strand.
AAGGCCGCTGCGTTTTTAGTGTTAGGCTCAGCCACACCTTCTGTTGAATCACACTGGTTTGCTGAAACTGGCAAAATGGACCGGGTGGAAATGACGGAGCGATTCGGTGGAGTGATGTTGCCTGAAATTTGGTGTGCTGACATGAAAAAAGCACACCGTCAGCGGGCAATGCACGGTCATTTTTCGCGGTTGCTCAAGCAGGAGATGGAGTCGGTATTGAAGGAGGGGCGCCAAGTGATTCTCTTTCAAAATCGACGCGGTTACAGCCCGATGTGGCAATGTGATATGTGCGCATGGATTCCGGAATGTGAACGATGTGATGTTCCATTGACGTTGCATAAATGGAAGAATGAGTTGAATTGTCATCATTGCGGTTATCGGATTGATCCACCTCCACCGAATTGTGCGTCATGCGGAAAATCTGTAATGAAGCCCAAGGGATTGGGCACTGAGCGAATCGAGGAGGAGTTGGCTGAATTGTTTCCAACAGCTCGGGTAGCTCGAATGGATGCAGACACCACCCGAAGCCGAAACAGCCATCAGCGACTCGTTCAAGCATTTGCAAGTCGACAATTCGAGATTTTGGTAGGAACGCAAATGGTCACCAAGGGACTTGATTTTGAACACGTAGGATTGGTGGGCGTTTTAAGCGCGGATCGCATGTTGAATTTTCCGGATTTCCGAAGTTTTGAGCGAGCGTTCCAAATGCTGACCCAAGTGGCTGGTCGCGCTGGTCGCGCTGGGGATCGAGGAAAGGTGATTTTACAGACGTACAATCCGGATCATTGGGTGATCACCAAGGTCATGGCGAATGACTATCAGGGCTTGGTCCATCAAGAATTGATAGAGCGGAAAAATTACCGTTATCCCCCGTTTGTACGATTGATTAGGTTGACCCTTCGGCATACCGATGTTGCACGGTTGGATGTTGCGTCAGAGGTGCTTGCAAACCGTCTCAAACAGCGATTTGTGGGCCGGGTAATTGGTCCGGAAACGCCGATGATTAGTCGCATCAATGATCTACATCATCGCGTGCTATTGCTAAAATTTGAACGTGAAACGTCACCGGTTCAGTATAAGCCGCTTCTGGCAGCCGATCTCGAAGCGTTTCAGTCGGATGATCGGTTTAAGCGAATTCGAATTACCGTGGACGTTGACCCGGCCTGATGGCGAACGCCCGTCCAGAAGGTGATTGGACCTGCCAAATTTGATTTGCGGTGACATCAAAACCTAAGCGGTCTGCACCAATATGAACGGGAGCATTGGGTAAATCCATGTTCGATTCATGCATCAATTGTCCAACGGTGTTGAATACGCGGAGTGTCCATCTTCCGGCCATGTAGGACTCGACTCGCAATGCGTTGATGGTCCACTGCACGGATTCTGTCGCCTCCAGAGGAGTGATTGAACTGATCGCTCCGAATCCATGGAAAGAGGGCGTTCCGCTGCCGCTGTTTGCTACCCCCAATGTGTCTGTGGCGACAGCATAGCTAATGTCTGCGGGGTTGGAAAGGCCCGACCCTGCGCCCTGTACAACGATTTCAGAAGTACTGAAGTCGTTGGAGTACCGTGTGATGCGAGCAGGTGACCACGAACTGACATAAAATCGACCTTCACCGTCCATGTCGATTCCGTCGAGGTTGCCCATGCCCGTGTTGGCGACTACCGGATTGAATGCGCCCGTTTCCAAGTCGACACTCAAAATTGAAGCATTGTTGCCCCAATTGACCACCAATGCTCGGTTATTCGCCTCGTCTATGACCACCCCGTTCGGAGTCGTTCCGGTAGAAGAGACCAATATTTCACTCGTCATAGTGCTGGGGTCGGATATGTCAATGCGATGCAGCTTGCCCGATGAAAAATCGCTGATGACCAACTCGCCGGAACGACTGCCCATGCCATTCAAAAAACCGGCGCCCGAAATATTGATGCTTCCGACCAGAGCTGCTGTGGTCAGGTCGTATGCCCTAACAGTGTTGTTTCCAATGGCGTAGAGGTGTCCATCGACGACTTCCATTCCATGGCTCGCAGTCGCATTCCCGAAGAATTCGTAACTGAGTCCGCCATCGGCAGTCGAAAGAATGGAGTTGTTATTGGAAATGAACCAGCGATTTTCAGTGGGGTCATACTCGGCAGCTTCGATGTTACCGGGTGTTTGCGAATGTGCAACAAGTGCAGGCAAGGCTGCAGTTAAGAGTAAGAAGAGGTGTTTCATTCTGAGGAGGTCAGTTGAGATTTTACGTAAAGTCGGGTGATGCCAAACCAAAACAAGGAGAACAATGCGGTAGCTCCTAAAGCGTACCAAACAAACTGGAACGGTTCAGCTACTTGCGGCACGGGTGGTGCATCCCAAACGCTTCCCGCCTCACCGTGCAAGATGGCGCGAATGCGCCTCCATGAATTTCGCATCAGATAATAACTTCCCAACCCCACAATTGGAGCGAGTATGAGCCACGCGCGAAACCAAGGTTCGTAGATGGCTTTTTTGTCTGTGTCGTTAATCAACTTATTCATGTCGCTAGCGTTGGCCGAATATCGCACTTCCGATTCGAACCAAGGTGGACCCCTCATCTATGGCAATTTTCCAATCGCCACTCATCCCCATCGAGCACGTAGTCCATCGTCCGGGATTCAAAGCGTCGAATTGCTGCCTGAGCCGCTTGAATTCTTTCGCGACTTGGGTAGAGTCATCTGTAAACGTTGCCATGCCCATGAGGCCTTCGACCTTTGTATGGGACAAGGGGTGGGTTTCCAGTGATTCGAGGAGCGCCATCAATCCTGAATCGTCCAGGCCATGCTTTTCAGATTCTTGTGCAATGTGCAATTGGAGCAGCACGGAAGACACCCGATTTGCCGTGCGGCTTCTTTTGTCAATTTCATCCAGCAGCCGTCGGCTATCCACCGCGTGAATGAGGTGTGCGTGCGGAACGATCTGTTTGACCTTATTCGTTTGTAAGTGACCAATGTGGTGCCAGCGAATATCCGGACGAGCGAAGTGGACAGCTTTTTCAGCCATTTCTTGTGTGCGATTTTCACCCAAATCCAGCTGGCCTGCGCTCAACGCATCAGCCAGCAATTCCACCGGTTTGGTTTTGCTCACCGCAACCAGCGTTACGTCTTTAGGAAGGTCCATACGGATGGAGGCCAACCGGTCAGCAATCAATGAAGCTTCCTGAGTCATTGGATGTCATGGATAAAAAGTCCGCTGCGCAGCTTGGGCTCGACCCAGGTGCTCTTGGGCGGCAAGTAACCACCGAGGTCAGCAGTTTTTTTGATCTGCTGGGTTGGAACGGGGTGCAATTCAAATACCACCCGATTGCTGTGCTTCATCGCCCGATCCCTTAAATCAGTGCTGTTCAATGTGCCCGGGATGTAACCGAGGCGCTTATCATTGCGCGGATCTTGGATTTTCAATTCCGGTTCAAAAAGGGTTCGTTGCAATTGAGCGGCATCGACTTCATTGCGAACCAATTGGTCTGTGGGTTCTTTCAAATGAAGCACCCAATTGGCGTTGGCATGGTGCACATGGATGATTCCCACATTGCTTGGTGGTCCTGAATGGTGCTCCACACGCTCAACATGGTCGATGTCGGCCATGCGGTGAAATGCCGCATCCCACTCCTCTGTGCTCCAAGGAATACCAATAAGTTCTCTGTGATATCCTCTGATGACCAATTCAGATTCCGGAACGGCAAATGTTAAAACAGTTTGTTTGGCTGCATCATCCGGAAACTTTTCACTCAGCATGATACTTGAGGCGACTCGGTGGTGTCCATCGGCAAGGTACAAGGATGGAATTTTGTCCATGGCGTCAGAAATTTCCAACGAAGCCTGCTCTCCTACAATCCAAATAGAATGCCGAATGCGGTCCGTGGTGCTGAAGTCCATTTCCGGCTTGTGGTCATTGATCCATGCGTGGATGTGTTGCTGGATAGCATGGCCCCGCTCATTCTCGTCAGGATACATGCACAAAATGGGTTCAGCGTGGCAACCTACTTTGTTCAGATATTTCGCGAACAAACGTTCTCGTTTCTGCAGCGTTTGCTCGTGCATTTTTAATCCCCCAGACCGGATGGTTTCGACGGCCAGCGCTCCCACAATTCCTGTGCAGCTGGACGTTGGTGTGGTTTGCCGGTAAATAGCGAGGTGGTTGCCTTCCAATCTTTGAAACAGTCCATCTGCAACGAATTCCTCAAAGCGGCTGCGCACCAATGCAAAGAATCCCTCGGAGCCTCGCTTGGCTTCAGCAGTTTTCGTTCCTGCTGGATTAATGACGTGCAGATAAGAGTAAGGGTTTCGGTCCAGTTTATCCTGAAGTTCCGCCTTGCCATAAGTGAGGTAGGAACGCGAAGCCACCAAGTGAGGTTTGTCCCAAGCGGGGACAATTATGCGAAACGGACTGAAGGATTTCAAGCGGATTATTTTGCGCTAATTTCCTCAACAATGGAGGCAATTTCCAAACCGATGCGTTCTTGTGCCTCTCCAGTGGCAGCGCCAATGTGAGGGGACAAAGAAATCCGGGCGTGCCGGACCACTTCCTGACGAGGTTTCGGTTCACCGACAAACACATCCAATCCAGCGCCAGCAACTTGCCCCGAGTCCAAGGCCTCGATTAAGGCGTCTTCGTCTACTACGCCACCACGAGCCGCATTGAGCAAGATCACCCCGGTTTTCATGCGAGCGAATTCTGCCGCGCCGATGACCGCATCTCCATTGGATTGGGCTGGAATGTGCAAACTGATTGCATCTGCAGTGGAGATGGCTTCGTCCAAACTGACAAGTGGTATGTCCACTCGGACTTGTTGTCCCCCTATGGATACTTGAAGTGAATGCATGCCCGTCTTTTGATCGACGCCAATGACGTCCATTCCACATCCCAATGCATATTGGGCGAGCGATTGACCGATGCGACCGAATCCAACGATGGCCAATTTCATACCGCGCAATTCTCTCCCCTTACCGTAGGCTTTTTTCAGAGATTTGAATTGCTCGACACCTTCGACTGGCATTCTCCTGTTGCTGTCGTGTAGGAAGCGGCTCAGGTTGAAAAGATGACCCATGACCAATTCTGCCACGCTTTGTGAGCTCGAGGCGGGGGTGTTCCTGACGTCCACACCACGTTCACGGGCATAGGCTACGTCGATGTTGTCCATGCCAACTCCTCCGCGGATGATGAATTTTAAGTTGGGGCAAGCATCAATGAGTGGTTCACGGACTTTTGTCGCACTTCGGACAAGGAGGCCATCAACGGCATGCTCGTTAATGAACGTCGCCAGGTCACGGGCTTCGATGAAGTCAGTCCAGACCGTGTGTCCGGCATTTTTTAAGGCGGTTAACCCCGCAGGGCTTACGCCATCGTTGGCCAAAATATTCATGGGTGAAAATCTGAAAGGGGAGGGTTAACTTTTTTGTTCCAAGGCTTGCATCGCATCGACTAAAACTTGAACTGATTCGAGGGGAAGGGCATTGTACATGGAGGCTCGGTAACCTCCTACGCTGCGGTGCCCTTTCAATCCGCTGATTCCAGCGTCTGTCCAAAGCGCGTCGAAACGATCAGCATGTGCGGCATCGAGCAACCGAAAGGTGGCATTCATATGCGAACGACTATCGACTGTGGCATGGCCTTCAAACAACGGATTGCGATCAATTTCATCATATATCAACTTAGATTTCGCTTCGTTTCGTTGCTGCATGGCAGCTACACCTCCCATGGATTTCATCCATCGCAGGGTCAACATGGTTACATAGACAGGGAAGACAGGCGGAGTGTTGAACATGCTGTCTTTGCTTGCGTGGACCGCCAAGTCCATATAAGATGGAATGGTCCGCCCCGTTTTACCCAATGCTTCTCGGTCGAAGGCATACATGACTGTTCCTGCAGGGCCCATGTTCTTTTGGGCGCCTGCATAAATCAAGTGGAATGGATTGGGATCAAATGTTCGGGAAAAGATATCCGAACTCATGTCTGAAATGAGTGGAACCTGGACGTCCGGAGTTCCTTTGAACTGAGTGCCAAAAATGGTGTTGTTCGATGTGTAGTGCATAAAAGCACAAGAAGGATCAATACCATTGAACGAGGGAATGTGGTTGTAATTGGTGTCCTTCGAAGATCCTAAAACATCAATATCGCCCAGATGTTTGGCTTCCTTGATGGCTTTGTTTGACCAAGTACCGGTGTCGATATAGGCGGCCTTTCCATCTTCCGGTAAAAAGTTCATGGCTGCTGTGTAAAACCCCAGGCTTGCGCCGCCTTGGAGAAACAGCACGTCAAACCGTTCAGGAAGCTGGAGGAGTTCTTTGACCAACTCCCGTGCTTCGTCCATGACCGCGACAAAATCTTTGCTGCGGTGTGAAATTTCGATTAACGAGAGTCCCAAGCCGTTGAAGTTTTGAACGGCTCCTGCGGCCTCTTGGAGCACTTCATCGGGAAGGATACAAGGACCGGCTGAAAAGTTGTGGATTTTCATGATGCAAAGTTGAAGCATGATTTTGGCTTCTCCTGAGAATTGAAGCCAAATTTTCAACGCGTTTTAATAGGTTTCGAAGGATTCCAGTGCTTGTTCGAAAATGAATTTCAACTGAAAAAGCGATTCGAGGTCCTTTCGTCTCCAAAATCTTGGTTGGGAAAAGTGGTTTTTCATGGTTTGCAATCGCCGGTCTTCGCTTGGGATCAGCAGCAGTGCTGTATGGATTTGCGAGGAGGTCAAGCAGGATTCATGGCTACAGGAAGCGAGGAGGTCACATTTGTCAGATTCAAAAATCGTGGCACTCATCTCGTTGATGAAGCGTTGAAATTTCGCTTGTGAAAGCGGGGGATAGCAACTTTGTTCAAGGCTTTTGCTGCGAATTTTTAGCAGATCTTCACGTGTCAATTGGATCGCTCCAGATCGAGGTGGTGAGTCACTCGTACTCGCAGCTACTTCATAGAGAGAAGAAGGAGTACTTTGAACAAGGATTGCCTCAGAACGCGCGCATGGAACGTTGACAGAGCGGTACAGGCTATCACCATACTCGAATCGAAAAAGCCGCACATCGTTTTCACACGGACCCGTCCATGACCAGAGGGTATCGATCCACAAGCTGTCCATTTGCATGAGGGCATCTGAGGTTCTTACCCGTATCGGTGGAATTGAGGCGCTGTCTGTGACCAGTAAACTGTCAGACACCGCGGTGCAAGCGCCTGCAATGTGCATCAGTAAAAAGAAAGGAGTGATCCTCATCTGCGGATGAATTGTCGCATCGATGCCGGAAGGTAAATCGTCCACTTTTCGCGAAGTTCCAGATCACCTCCGTCAATCACCTCCGGGTTTCGCATCCCAAGGATTGCCCAAACCAACAAGGACCAACTGATGACAAGGGCTACTTGCGCGGCTAGAGCCCAAGCCACGATGCCACCCGTTGGATCCAACCATTCGAAACCAAGGGAGTCAATGCACCAAAATCCAGGCGCGGCTATCACTATTCCAATGAGGCCGGGCGCAATGGAGCGGCCAAAGGCATTCCAAGTGAGATTCAAAGCAGGTGTAATCCAAGCGAAAAAGACGATAAATTGCACCAATGTGCAGCCTGTGACAGCCCATGCAACCCCCCGGATTCCAAAACCTTGTTGCATCGCCCACCATGCGGTACATGCGATTCCGATGAGGTAGAAGCTTTTGATGAAGATGGCTGGAATAAGCCGATCGGTTGCCCGGACAGTGGCATCGGCCAATTTGATGAGCGATCGGAATCCCACGCCAAGGAATAAGATCCGAACGACGGCACCTGCCTCCAAATACTCTTTTCCGAGCAAGATCACGGCAACTTCCGTGGAGAACCAAGCCAAGGCCAAACTTCCCGGAAAGATGACCCAAGCGATCAGGCCCAAGCCTCGCATCAGAACGCGATTGAGCGCTTGGGTATCGGATTGAAGTGCAGACATTCCGCTAAAGAGCACACTGTCTCCTAACTTGCCCAGGATGGTAATGGGAAGGGACATCAAATGCGCCGATCTGTCGTAGACTCCTGTAGAACTCCATCCTCCCGTGGATGCAGCGTTCGACTGATTGAATTCTCCGACGATCAATGTATCAACCTTGGTTGAAGTGTAGTTCAACCAATTGAATACCGTCGATTTACCTCCATAGACCAACATGCTGCGCAAATCTGGCCAAGACCATTTGCCCCAGATGTGCCGGGATCCTTCAGGCCGAATAAGCCAGTAGGCTATTCCCAACAATGCGTTTTGGCTGAGCAGCGCTCCCACATACGCCCATATTCCATAGCCTGCGTAGGC
>DBBR01000024.1:0-25540 GCA_002292325.1 Flavobacteriales bacterium UBA979
ATGCAGTGCCACCTCCCCCTCATTCCCTCTAAATCCCTGCAACCAATGCACCAACTTATCGATGGAGCATCCCGTTGCATCTGCACTGCGCTCGTTCAGAGCCACCATCAAGCAGCGACGGCCTTCCAATCTCCAACTGGCTTCCAAGGATTGACCATGGGCTGACCACTCCGCTAAGAAAGCCTGAATACCCTGAGCGAGTTGGGTCGCCTCTGCATCCGTCAGCACTCGATTCGCACAATGCAACCACACCCTTGAATCTTCCGGCAAAGCTGACCATTGCTCGCCTTGTTCAATGGAATTGGGAAGCCAAAAAACGTCTTGATTTAGTGCCATCTCATTGGTTGTAGGTGTAAATCTAACCCCAACGGTTTCTTTTTGACAATTCATTCCGAAATTGCGAGCGCATGTCCGATTCCCAAAAGCGCAAAAACGAGTTGATTTCAATGAGCCAAATCAGGCCCTACCTGAAATTGCTCCTGAAAAATTGGTGGCTCATCGCCGTTCTCTCTTCAACGGGTTATGCAGCTGCGCGCTTGATTACGCACCGGCAACTCGATATTTACGCGGCGACCGCTGAGATCCTGCTGGATCAAGGAGGCAAGGAATTGGACTACCAGAAGCGCTTATCGGGGGTGACTTCGAACTCGTTTGGTTTCGGAAGCTCGGAAACCAAGGATCAGCAGCGAATCTTACGCTCCTTTGATTTGGTTGGACGTGCGGTGGATCGCATGCCCTTGGACGTCGACTATTACCTGGTCGGTCGCCTCAAGACCAGTCAAGTTTCCGGATTCAATAACATCGCCATCGAAGCCGAGCCGGATTTATTCAATCCCGGCTACCTCGGGCGCAACATCGATTTGTTCATTGAAGATGAAGGACATTACCGGTTGCGCTACACCCTCAGAAACGGAGAAGTCAAAGAGTTGGTTCATCCGTTTGGCGTGCCCATCGAAGGGCCAGAATTGGCCTTGACCATATTCTATACTTCGAACAAACTGGGCAACTTCAATGACCCTTCTGAACCTCAATTCAGTCAAGCAGCTTTGAATCAGGCGCGCAAGCAGCATTATCAGTTTCGCGTATTCAACCGAGGCCAGCGAATTGGCCAAATGAGAGGGTCGCTGCAAGTGAACAACGTGACCGGAACCAACATCCTTTCCTTGCGTTCTTCGAGCACGCTCTCCGGGCGCGCTCAAGAGTTTTTGCGCATCCTCAGTTCAGAATTCATCGATTTCACCAAAGAAGCGCGGCTTGAATCCAGCCTGAAAACAGAGAAATTCATCAACATTCAGTTGGAGGAATTGGTCTCGATCATGGACAGCTTGGAAATGCAAGTTGACGGATTCAAAGAGAAAAATGAAATCCTGGATCTCTCGCGGGAGCAGACTGAATTTTTCAATGCGCTTGTTCAACTTGAAACTCAGGAACGCGAGCTGGAATTCCGGATGGAGGCCTTAACATCCTTGCGGAAATACCTCTCCTCAGGCCTCGAAGACAACAGCCTGCCACCTACGTCCTACTTGATGGAGGAGGACCCGCTGTTGATACAGCAAGTAAGCGAGTTATTCAGCATTCGCAGCGAACGAACCAACGCATTATTGGATGTGACGGAGGACAGTTACCAAGTGCGACGGTTGGACAGTGCCATCAGCAATGCGCGCTTTACCATCACCCGCTACATCGAGGATACACGCGAGGCCATTGTCGCTCAGAGGTCCAATGTCCGGAACCAGATCTCAGGGCTGGAAAATCGCCTCAGTGGAATCCCCGCCACGCAGCGCGATATCGTGGTCATGGAGCGGAAGCTCCAGGTCAATGAAAAACTCTACCTCTACCTGCTGGAAGCGCGGGCCCAAAACGTCATTTCCCGGGCGGGAATCGCCCCGCAAGCCTCGATCATTGAGATTGCTCGAAACAGCGGAATCATTGGCCCCGACAAACGGCAAACCATCCGCAACTACAGCTTATACGGTGCGCTCATCGCCTTGGCCATTGCTTTTGCCCGCATGCTGTTGTTTGATCGGCTGGAATCCACTCAAGAACTCCGTGAGGTAACGCAATTGCCCGTCGTAGCCGGACTCCCGCATTACGCCGACATAGACGCCCATCCGCTGGCCATCTTGGCGGACTCCAGGGCCCAGATCACGGAGGCGTTTCGAAGCCTAAGGACCAATCTTCAGTACTTGCTCTCCCAGGAGGGAGCCAATACAATTTTGGTGAGTTCTCTGCACCCGGGCGAGGGAAAGTCATTCGTCTCCTCCAACCTGGCGACGGTACTGGCCAAAACAGGCAAAAAGGTCGTTCTAGTGGATTTTGACATGCACAAACCCAAAGTGCACAAGAACTTCAGCCTCTCCAATCAAATCGGTCTTTCCACCCACCTCATCGGGCGTTGTGAAGTGGAAGAAATGGGGCAAAAAGGACCGACTGAATCGCTGACCATCATCACGGCAGGCCCTGTACCACCGAATGCATCTGAATTGGTGCTGAACGATCGGCTGGACCCTTTTTTACAAAAACTCCGTGCGGAGTACGATTTTGTCATTTTGGATACTCCGCCCATGCTGCTCATCACCGATGCCCTCATGCTCATGAGCAAGGTGGACACGGGCTTATTGGTGACCAATACCGCCAAATCCACCAAACGTGGCATCGAGCATTTGGAAGACCTCCTCAACCAAAACAACCTCAGCCATGCATCGCTCGTCATGAATAACATTCGTATGTCGCGCGCGAGCATGTATTATTCGAAGTATGCTTACAAGTACGGCTACGGCTACGGCTACGGCTACGGCTACGGCTACGGCTACGGCGGTGTGAAATACGGAGAAGATCCTGAACCGCAAGCCTAAGACACAAGGTGCATATGCAACGATTGCACTGTTCGTAACGTCTATCCGTAAGAAACATTCGTGCTTTTACGTTTGTATTTTTGCAATGATGCGGACTCCAACTCTTCGGAACTCAACACGTCTACCATTTCCTCTGCGCAATGTGCTAACAGGATTGCTGGTCTTCGGTGGCCTGCAGCTTCCAGTTGCCGCTCAATTGGAGGTCGACATGCAATGCGTTCAAGTCAACGATCAGGACTATGCCACAGTCACGTGGTCGGAGGCAGCAGATCCCGGAGATGTTTTTGAGCAATACGTCCTACACCTCTTTGAGCCCGCGAGCGGATTGGTGTTGGAGACCTACAACATCCCTGACCCAACTGACCCAGCGTATCCTGCATTTGTGAATACCACGTACAATGCAAGCGCAACAGAATTGTGCTATTTCATTGTAACCGAGGGTCCCATCGGTACGTTTGGCCCATCCTCTGACACCTTGTGCAGCATCCATCTCACGGCGGATCCGTCACTCACCCCCGGCATTGTCGACTTGAATTTTAATAGTCCACGCATCGGATCAAGCGATTTCGTCGCCGTTGATCCAATTTCTGTTGAATTACTAGATGAAGATGGCAACTGGCAGGAAATAGGGCTGATTGAAGACAACGGGGGCATGATGACCCTGCCGTATGAATTGCAAGAATGCGAAGGTGACCTTTCCTTCCGTGCCACCCAACTGGTCGCCATTCAAGATTGCGCGCACCTTTCCAACGAGGCCGGATCACAGCTGTCGGATGAACTCGACCCCGACCCTCCCATCATAACAGCGGTTCAAGTGGATTTTCTGCTGCAAGAAGCCGTCGTCGAATGGGAACCGAGCGAAGCCGAAGACTTGGCGGGGTACATCATTTATCTATGCAACGGAGGGTTTCAAATGGCCATCGATACGATATACGATCCACTGGCAACCAGTTACACGGACTTCAACTCAAACGTCCAATCCTACATCGAATCCTACAACGTAGCCGCATTTGATTCCTGCTTCATTGGAGGCGAGCCAGACCCTGGAGCCGCCAGTGCTTACTGCGCATCAAGCCTATTACTCAACGCCAGCACCAGTGTGTGCTCCAACACAGCTCAACTGGCTTGGGCAGGGGCATACAATTTGGATTCGGAGGTGGCCAGCTATCACGTGTGGATCAATGAAGAAACTCCTTCCGGAAGCGGCAACTGGATGGGCTTGCAGGAAATGGGGGTGGTAGACGCAAATACCTTTACCTGGATGCAAACCGACGCCCAATTTGGCTCGAGTTATCAGTACCACATCATAGCAGAAATGAATTCTGGCATCGAGATCCTTTCGAACATCGAGACACTTGAATTCAGTTACCCGGGTGCACCGGAGTTCACATCTCTGCGGCGGGCATCCGTAACAGATAGCGGCGCCGTCGAGGTGCTCGTAGACCTCGATCCCAACTCCAATGATGTTCATGCATATACCCTTCAGCGAAGGCGCTCAAGCGAAATGGAATTTACAGATTTCGAAACGCAAGAAGGCGTGGGGGGCATGACCCTTCAATTCATGGATTACACGGCCCAGACCAGCGACATGAGCTATGCCTATCGCGTGCAAGTTGAAAATGACTGCGGCGACTCCGTTGGAACAAGCAATACCGCGGAAACTGTTTGGCTTCGAGGGCTATCGGATTTCACCTTGTTCAAAAACACGCTGCACTGGACACCATACGCCGATTTTCCCGGCGCCACGGCCGGCTACCGGATTTACCGCAAGTCCAATCTCGGCAATGCCATTGAACTCCTCACCACACTTCCCAACGCAGTCTACACGTGGGAAGATGACGTCAGCGGACTGCTTTACAGTCCAGGGGATTTTTGCTATTTGGTGGAAGCAACGGATGCACTTTCGGGGCCATCGGGCAGCATCAATTATGCGTTTTCGAATGAACTCTGCCTGACACAAGAACCCGTCATTTGGATTCCCAATGCCTTCATGGTTGGCGGCATCAATGAAGTGTTCAAACCCGTTGTGAGTTTTGCTGATTTCAGCAATTTCAGAATGGAAATCTTAAGCCGATGGGGCGACGTGCTCTTCGCCACTGACGACATCGATGCCGGCTGGAACGGCATGCACAATGGTGCCTTCGCACCGGAAGGATCATACGGTTACTTCATCACCATTCAGGACGGAGCAGGCCGAATCTATGATCGGCAAGGAATGGTGCATTTACTCAACGGAGAATAAGTTGGCAAAGAGGGCATTGCAGAAGCCCCTTTATTCATTAATTTTGCCCGAATCGTGATTCGTAAGGCCCTGTGCATTGCGGATTTCGGCCCGATTCAATTGACCAACATGGCCACCCATTCACACAAACCAAAAATCGTCGGCGAAGGCTTGACCTACGACGATGTTCTCTTGATACCAGCTTACTCAGAAGTCTTGCCACGTGACGTGCAGCTTTCCAGTCAGTTTTCGCGTAACATCACCTTGAAGACCCCGGTTATTTCCGCGGCAATGGACACGGTCACAGGCAGTGCTATGGCCATTGCTATGGCGCGGCAAGGCGGCATCGGCGTCATCCACAAAAACATGACGATCGCGCAGCAAGCAGCAGAAGTCAAGCGCGTGAAGCGTTCCGAAAGCGGCATGATTCAAGATCCGGTCACACTCGCGCGTGAAGCGACTGTGGGCGATGCATTGGCGATCATGAAAGAACATCGCATTGGTGGAATTCCGGTGGTCGATTCGTCAAACCTGCTGGTTGGCATCGTCACCAACCGGGACTTGAGGTTTGAAAAAAATGACGATCGACCGGTATCCGAGGTTATGACCGATACCAACCTCATCGTCACCCAGGACGGTGCAGATTTTGATAAAGCCGAGCAATTACTCCGCGAGCACCGCATCGAAAAGTTACCCGTCGTAGACAACGCAGGAAAACTCGTTGGCCTCATTACGTACCGCGACATCATCAAACTCACAGAATTCCCTCTGTCGTGCAAAGACAAGTGGGGTCGGCTGTGCGTCGCTGCAGCTGTAGGAGTCACGCATGACACCATAGAACGGACAGCAGCATTGGTCAAATCAGGCGTTGATGCCGTCATCATCGATACGGCCCATGGCCACAGCAAAGGCGTTTTGACGACCCTGGAACAAGTGAAAAAAGCCTTCCCTGAAATCGATGTTGTCTGTGGCAATATCGCCACAGCCGATGCCGCTAAAGCCCTGGTCAAGGCCGGAGCCGATGCGGTCAAAGTTGGCATCGGTCCCGGTTCCATTTGCACCACACGCATCATTGCGGGAGTCGGCGTTCCACAACTCGGCGCAGTCATGGAAGTCGCTGAAGCCTTGCGAGGCACAGGCGTCCCCGTCATTGCCGATGGTGGGATTCGGTTTACGGGTGACATCGTCAAAGGATTGGCGGGTGGCGCCGATACCGTGATGATTGGATCCATGCTCGCAGGAACCGAGGAGAGCCCAGGAGAAACCGTTATTTATGAAGGACGTCGCTTCAAGACCTACCGCGGAATGGGTTCCTTGGAAGCCATGCAAAAAGGATCCAAAGACCGCTACTTCCAGGACGCAGAAGACGATTTGAAAAAACTGGTTCCCGAGGGAATTAGCGGACGTGTCCCCTATCGGGGATCCGTGCTCGAAGTCATGCACCAGGTCGTCGGCGGCCTTCGCGCCGGCATGGGCTATTGTGGTGCTCCAGACATCAAAGCATTGCAAGATGCCCAATTCGTGCGAATGACCGGAGCAGGCATCAAAGAAAGCCACCCACACGATGTGACCATCACCCGAGAAGCACCGAACTACAGCTTGCGATAATCTCTTTTAGAATATGAATCACTTTTATAACTGTGCAGCTGCACTCGCCGTATTGATGGTGTGGACTGGAGTTCTTCCAACCTCCTTAGCTCAAACCGAAGCATCCACCACCGAAACCGTGTTAACGGTTGGAGATGAATCCATTTCAATCGCGGACTTCGAGCACATCTTTCTCAAGAACAACCGGGACAGTGCCATCACTGCAGCAGCATTGGATGAATACATGGAATTGTTCATCAATTTTAAACTCAAAGTTCAAGCCGCTGAATCACTTGGCATGGATACGGTCGAGACGTTCCAGAAGGAATTAGCCGGATACCGAACCCAACTCGCTCGGCCCTACCTCACCAACAACGAACTGTTGGAAGAACTGGTCCAACAAGCCTTTGACCGCAAGCAAGAGGAAGTTCGGGCACGGCACATCTTGATCTCGTGCAGCGCAGACGCTACTGCCGCAGATACCCTCAAAGCGTGGAAGCGAGCGGATGCACTGCGCAAGCGCGTCAGAAATGGCGAAGATTTTGAGTCCGTCGCTCGATCCAAAGCCGGTTCAGAGGACCCCAGCGTGCGCGACAACGGTGGAGACCTGGGCTGGTTTACCGCTTTTCAAATGGTCTACCCTTTTGAGGAAGCGGCCTTCACAACACCCGTGGGTGAATTGAGTTCCATTGTCCGAACCCGATACGGATATCACTTCTTGGAGGTCACCGATCGACGGCCCGCCCGCGGAGAAATTCGTGCAGCCCACATCATGATCCGTACCAAAGACGGAGCAGACGATGCAGTGTTGGCAGCGTCAGAGACGCGCATTGGCCAGATTTATGACCTACTGGGACAAGGGATACCCTGGGAAGAATTAGCGATGAAGATGTCTGAAGATGCCTCTACATCCAGCAAAGGCGGAGAACTTCCTTGGTTTGGAACAGGCAAAATGGTCGAGGCCTTTGAGAATGCTGCATTTGCCCTGTCAAGTGACGAGCAAATTTCTGCGCCCTTTCAAACCTCCTATGGTTGGCACATTGTGAAACGACTCGAATACAAAGCACCGGCGACTTTTGAAGCGTCGAAACGAGAATTACAGAAAAAAGTGAGCCGCGATAGCCGTTCTGAATTGACCCGCTCTTCTTTCCTCGAAAACCTCAAAACAGAATACGGCTACAGGGCGAATGCAACGGTGCTGAAAACACTTAAGCGCATCACAGCCAAACAAGACAGCGCGCTGTATCCAGGTCATCCAATTGCCGAATTGCGTGCGCAGGACAAGGCTAAAATCATTTTGACCATCGCCGATGAAACCGCAACTCTGGGGGATTTTGTAAACTACTTGAATATCGTCAAGGTCCGCAACCTCAAAGCCGGTGTGAACAGCATCATCGATGAACAGTTTGCTCGATGGTCTGACAAGTTGCTCCTTAATTACGAGGACGTTCGACTTGAATCGAAACACGATGACTTTCGATTGTTGATGGAAGAATACCACGACGGGATATTGCTATTCGAACTCACGGATGAAAAGGTCTGGAGCAGAGCCGTGAAGGACACTGCAGGATTGGAAGATTTCCATGCTGCTCACACCATGGACTTCATGTGGGACACCCGCGTGGACATTGATCTGTTCACCTGCGCCGGATCTAAAGCCGTTAAAGCTGCACAAAAAGCCATCAAAAAAGAAAAGGACATCTTGACGTTTCAACGTGATTACAATACCGAGGAAGGAAATGTTATCACATGGAGTGAGGGAGTGTTTAGCCAGGGAGACAACACTTGGGCTGATCGTGTTCTTGAAGATGCACGTGCAGGAGTCATTCCAACAAAATCTCCTGCCTTTATGACGTACGAGGGAGGCGGCGGCGAGACGGTTTTGGTCCATGTCAAAACTGTGCGATCACCGGAGCCCAAAACGTTGGCGGAATCACGTGGCCAAGTCATTGCGGCGTACCAAGATTTTTTGGAAACTGCTTGGATTGATTCCTTGCGCAGTGCAACCGCTTCTAAGGTCAATCGCGCATTGCTCCACTCCCTAGCTGACTAAATGCAAGCGGCATCCGCACCTTGGCTTCTCGCCTTTGGAACGATTTGTATCGCAATGGCCATTGGTTCAGTGGGCTGCTCTAATTCCACAGCTCCTGTCACGTCCGCTGCCGCACGTGTCGGAGTTGAGATCCTCTCGATGGAAGCCGTGATTCAGCATGTGCCTCCAGGTATAGACCCTGCTGACTCGGTCGCCATCGCAGAACGGTACATTGAACAATGGATTCGGGAGCAGATCCTAGTCAATCAAGCAGAGAAAGCACTTGTCAACCAAGAACTTGGGTTTGAAGCTGAACTGACCGCTTACCGCAATGCCCTCGTCTTGCACTCCTATAAGGAACGCTATGCAAACGAACGACTCGAAACCGACGTTTCAGAGGAAGAAGCAATCGCGTATTACGAAGAAAATGAAAAGTCCTTTGTGATGACAGATTACGGCCTGCGGGCGCTGTTCATCAACGCTCCCAGCTCGGTTCAAGTGGACGAAGTGCGTGATGCTTTTTCAAACCTCGATTCTACACAAATCATCAGCATTGAAGGATGGTGCGTGGACAATGCAGCCATCTATGCCTTGGATGGGGAAACCTGGTGGGATTTGAGCGATTTTATTAGAGAGGTTCCCATGAACTTGTACAGAACCGCTTCCCAACTCTCCAATCGCCGACTCATAGAATTCGAAGCCAATGATCGCATCTACCTTGTCCGCATCCTTGAGCATGCATTGAAGGATCAGGTCGCGCCATTCTCGGCTGTTCGCCAGGAGGTTGAGGAAATGATTGTGCACCAACGCCGACAATCCATCTTACTTGATATGGAAGAGCAGTTGGTGGTCAAGGCTTGGTCAGAAGGCAACGTCGAGCGTTATACCCCATGACAACGAGCACGTTGTTCTGAATTACTCGGAGCAGTTCGTCGAGAATACCGTAAGGAAAGTCAACATATCATTGACCGTCACGGCTCCATCGCAATCGCAATCAGCGGCTTCGAGATAGTCACCTGTAGTTTGTCCGCCTGGCAGGCCCGACAGCAAGAACAACAAGTCTGTGATATCACGTTCGCCATTGAAGTTGAAGTCCCCTAAGCAGACGCTCTCCACCACAACTGAAATGGCTTGCTGACATCCCGCATCATTCAATGAATAGGTGAAGACGTACGATCCATCAGGCAGCTCATTTGGCATGTCCGTGCCAGATAACTCTCCGTCTTCTGATGCCCATCCCAAGCTCCATCCCGCAAAGTCTCCATCCAACATTTGTACATCCAACCCATTGCATGTCGTGCTTGTAACCTCGGCTGTTGGCATTGAATTGAAATGAAGCACAAATCGATCGGCAAAGTAAGTCGATGCGGGCAGATCAACTACCAATGAATCATATCCCATCTGCGCCTGGTCACCCGTCTCTGTATCTTCTAGAACGACGCAGACGTCAGCTGGCATGTCGTTCTCTTCAAAATTTTTGAACGTCACCTCTCCACCGCTTCCTGTCATCACATGCAACGGCATGGAAGGTGTGTTTTCGATTGCACCTACCGTCTGAATGGCCAAGTGGTCTCCAGCACTCGATTCCGTCCACATTCTCAAATCAGTTAAATTTTCTGCATTGAAGTGCAGAGCATCATAAGAATCATCGAATTCCGGAGTCGCCTGTGCGTGGAACCCAATGAAGGCCCGTGCCCATTCCTGAGACGCATTACTCGCTGTCAAGCCCACGGAACCACCATCGTCTTCATCGTATTCCCTCATAAAGGTTGAAACACCATCGAGGACCTTATCTTCTTCACTGAACGTAATACTCGTTGCTGCTTCCACTTTGACCCAAAAGGACTGACCAACAGCCAACACCTCCGGGGCATCTCCTGTACCTCCGTCGTTTCGCACAGAATAACTTCCATCCCCGGTATTGTCGAAAATAAAGTATTCCTCCACGAGGTCATTGGAAGCCAATACTGCAATGAGATCGACCGACGCGGGGTAAGGATTGGAGACCAAGTTCCATCCATCAACAGCCGTATTGCTCTGATTCGCATCGTCCGTGAAAGTAAGAGGGATGCTGACGTCTCCCATCTCAAACTTTCCTGTAACACTGATCGTTCCTGATTCTCCAGCAGGAATAAGTGCCATATAACCCTTTCCAGGCATGAGCTCAACCGTTGAATCCCACAAATAACTCCAGCCGGCACTGAGTGATCCGTAATTGGTCTCTTCGTATTCAAATATGAGCATCCCACTAATTGCTGCGGTCCAGTCAGCAACCGTCGTTCCCGTAACATAAGCTCCAATGTTGACCCAAGAATTATTCTCATCTTCGGGAATAAATCGCTCGAAGGTAAATTCCTGGTCCACCCCAGCACCAAAATTACTCGCCCCACATGTGCCAATAGCTGCCGTACCTGAGTCACTTGAGCGGAATATCAATGAAGACGAGACTTCACTATCGATTTCAATTTTATCACCCTCCGAATTCTCATCAAATTCCAATGCTCCTCCCGGCAATAAAGTCACATGACCTTTCACTTTTGCATTCTTCGAATTCTTGATCTTCAATCGCTTGGTCTTGACTCGTTGATTCCCTGAATCGGTGTAGTTATTCGCATCGATAACTTGATCCTGATCACTTGCCATCGTTAAAACACCTCCCAATTCGAATGTCGAAGTTCCATCTCCCCCCATTTGGATATTTCCAGTAGCTGTAACCATCCGCGAACCACCATCGCACGTGAAGTTGCCCTTTTCTATTGTGATGTTGTTTGCCTCGACTCCCTCTGCGACGTCAACGACAAGATCAAATTCATCTTCCAGTAAAATGTCCCAGGTTGTGTTTGCTGTTTCTAAGCCTGACCAAGTGTAGTCTTCGTCTGCACAAAACGTACCGATGGGAGCAAAGTTCACTTCGTCCTCATAATTTCCTCCATTCACTGATTCATAATTGGATAAATCTGAAAAATATCCACTGGCCACTTCATTCAGCTTTTTTGATGACAAGCTCTGAATTTCAGCATCCAAAACAATCGAATTCAGCGTTTTCTCACCGTAATATCTCCAATTCGTGTGCTTGAACAAATCCGACTGGAAACAAAAATCTCCATCCAAGTTTCCGATTCCAGCAGAGGAATAAAGCAACGTTCCGACCCCAGTATTCGAATCTTTATCTATATCACCACCTATGCAGGTCAGATGCCTCGGATTGTGATCAATGCCGTCAGTACCTGGCTGGAATATCCACATGTGTTCCTTGATGAAGCCTTCCCTATCATCATCCAAATGCTCATACGTTCCACATGCAATACCTCCCGTGAATTCCGTCTCGTTGTCTGGATTTATTGTGATTGGATTGTCTATTGCCGAGACCAAGACGCCCCCTGTATCTTGGTCATTATTTAAATCTGTAAATACCAGCTCCGCACCCTTGGCCACACCACCAGACGGAACAGTCCACAAAATGGTTCCTTTTCCATCTCCTTCCCATCCTGTGCCGTTCCATTCGAGTTTTGGGGTCAAAACCAATTGAGTGCCTGGAAGCAAGTCGACCATTGTGACGCACGTTACATATCCCGTTGCATCCTTGTCTTCCTTATTGCCATATGCGAAGAAAACATCACCCGGGGAAAGCACCGTGCCGTAATGTGAATCAGAAATGTCTGAACTATTGGACACGTGTCCCGCTGGCTGACTGCCGCACGTTACCTGAGGCGAATTCTCATCGCCCAATCCATCTCCATCAACGTCCGCATAATACACCGTGCCGAAGATGGATGAATCCGAATCATCGCAATCAGAAAAATTCGCAACATATCCATCAGGTTGCGAACCGGAACAATCAGAATTATTCAAATCACCGTAACCATCACCATCGTTATCTGCATACCAGTTGTTCGGGCATGCACCACTCAGTTCGACGCCTTCAATTCGGATGAATTCTTGGTTTTTATTGTTTTCGATTTCGATCACAATCTGCACCGTTGTACAAACTACGAGGTCGATGTCAAGGACATCGGAATCGAAGCCACCTGAATTTGAGGTAAGGGAGACCAAAGATCCCCCATCGTATCGCGCGAAGATTTCATAGCCATCGCTGCCCCCACACCCATCTTCGCTCATCGTCACACCCAAGGACGGCGAAGCCCAACCGGTCATGCTAACCGTCTCGGAGGTCCAACTGGCCGTTCCATCGATATCGTTGCCCTCCAAAGCCTTCTCTCCACCATCATTCACAACAGAAAAGTAATCACAATTATTCGGGTAATCAATGGTCCATTTGACCTCATCAGCAGCACTGTTTGAGTCACCATCCCACCCGTAACCAACTGTGAAATTTTCGAAGTCTTCAACCCAAATTGTTTCTTGACCGGTAACAACCGTGCTGCAAGCGAAAGCCAACAAAAATGCCAGGCTTTTCTTCAACGAACCAATACACCCAGCAATGGTGGGCAGCGGAAAAAAATCAATAGAAATGATTCTGTAGGTAGAATGTTCCATGAATTCAAACAATTTGGTGCTCTCAGCTGAATCACCGAGAACACGCAAATTTATTATTTTGCGATGAGAATTGCCAGCTTAAAAGCAACTATTTTTACTCGGTGCCGCTCTAATTCAGTCGCAATCCGTGGCGAAAACGGTCAAAAATGTCAGCATATCATTGATCGTAACCGCACCGTCGCAATCACAGTCCGCCTCTACTGCGAATTCATTACCTAAAGCCCCCCCCGGCAATCCAGACAATATGAACAAAAGATCGACCACATCACGCTCACCGTTAGAGTTGAAATCCCCCAAGCATGCTGTTTCAATGGTGACTGCAACGTTTTGAATACAGCTATTTTCAGGAGAATCATATACAAAAGTATACGCACCATTTTCGAGGTCGGAGGGAAATCCTTCGCCAGACTGAGAACCATCTTCCGCTTCCCAACTCACATTCCATGCCTCCCAATTTGTACCTTCAACATCGATGACCAATCCATCGCACGCGGTGCTTACCCAAGTCATGGTGGGGGTGCCATTTAAGTGGAGCACGAATCGATCGTCAAGACGTGTGTTTCCAGGCAAACCCTCTACAACGAGAGAATCCAATCCCATCTGAGCCATTTCACCGGTTTCTAAGTCTTCTACTACGACACAGATGTTCTCGGGTTGTTCCGGATGAGTAAATTCCGTGAACACCAGCGTTCCGCCTGCACCCGTTGTGACCGTCAACGGCATGCTTGCCACTTCATTCAATCCGCCAGCAGCCTGCCGCGACAATTTCTCGCCAGACTCCGACTCCATCCAGACTCGCAGTTCGTTTGAACCAGTCGTATTGAACATGAGCGCATCGTGGTCGGCGTTTAAAGCCATCGACGTGCCCTCCTGAAACTTCACGAACGCACGGGCTTTGGAAAAGCCACCGTTGGTTATTTGCACCCCCACAGTACCTTGGTATTCATTCGTCAATTCACGCACGAACGTATTGTTATCGGTGGTGATTTTGTCCGCTTCTGTGAACGCTAGTGTGGTGTTCGCGTTTACTTTGACCCAGAACGATTGCCCAACACCCAGCGTGCTAGGCGCATCACTGCCGCCCGCCACATAACCATCAGCCGTTACGTTGTCATAAACGTACCACGTGCTGATTCCCGCAACCGATAGAACCTGAGCGAGATTCACTGGAGCAGGGTAAGGATTGGAAACCAGGTTCCAACCATCCACGTCCGAATCACTTTGATTGGGATCATCTGTGAAGGTCAAATCCACATTTACATCTCCTATTTTAAATGCTCCAGTAACGCTGATCAAGGCATCCTCACCTGCAGGTAGCATCGCCATATATCCCGAACCCGGGCTCAGAACGGTTGACGAATCCCACAAATAACTCCATCCTGCGCTCAGGGTTCCATAGTTGGATTCTTCATATTTGAAAATCAACATATTCGCATTTGCAGAAGTCCAATCCCCTACCGTAGTCCCTGTCACATATGCACCTATGTTCACCCAAGTCGACCCATTGGGGTCCGCAGGGATGTAACGCTCAAACGTAAATTCTTGGCTTCCTCCATCGTCGAAATTAGAGGTTGAGCATGGTCCAATGGCAGCAGTACCATCACCTGAAGATTGAAAAATGAGACTGGATGCAACGGCATCATCGATTTTCAACTTGTCTGTTTGGGCACCTGAGTCGAATTCCAAGACGCCAGCCGGTTTCATTTGAACATGGCCCTTCAAGGTCACCTGCTTGTTGTTAAGCACCTGTAAATTCTTCAACCTGAAGTTTGCACTTGTGGGATCCGCATAATTGTTCGCATCGACGGTTTGTGCCGTCAACGCTGAGAGTTTAAGGGTGCCTTGCCCCCCCTCAAACGTTGCGTCTGTGCCCAAAGCAATGTCTCCAGAAACAGCAACAATTCTTCCATTTCCGTCGCAACTTTGGAACGCACCAGTGGTCACCAAGATGTCATTGCAAGCCACTTCGGATCCAGCGTCCACAATCAATGAAACCCCGTTGTCGACGGTGATGTCCAGTGAGGAGTTCCCCGAAGGATTTACAATTCCTTGGTCATTTACCAGGTTATCCCATGTTACTGAGGAGGCAAATGAGATGCAACCATTGGGATCAAATGGAATCAGATCATAATCCGAATAATCATTCATATCCGCTGTGCTTGTTGAAGAGTACGAAGGAACTGCGTCACCAGCGGCTGTGAAAGAAACGGCCGCACTCAAGCTTTGAGCCACAAGCGCGTTTGGCCCAGCAGCAAACGCATTCAACGAAGCCCCTCCATCGTATTTCCATGCAGAAGAGAGGTAAAACAAAGGGTCTTCAAAACTATACGCTGGATCCAAGTTTGAATCCCAAGAGCTGCCTTCTATAATGGTACCTGAACCGCTATTGCCCGCGTTATCAAGCGCATAACCTACACAATGCAAATGCCGGCATTTGCCATCGTTTGCCGATGAGCCTGTTGCATCTGCATCCCAAGCATCATCTGGCTGGAACAACCAACTCACGGGTGTGTTCCATGTAAAGTAGTCATTGTTCGGACCCAAATGCACGTAAACTCCTGCTGCATGACCTCCAGTCAAAGCGGAATTATCTGAGTTTCGCACGATCGTGCTCGACGCACCGTCACAATATGCATTGCCGCCCACCACGTCTTGCTGAATGTCAAACAGAATCACTTCCGTACCGGCCGCGACACCTCCAGAAGGCGCTGTCCACTCTATTGCTGTCCATTGTATCCCTGCAGTTGCAGAACTGTTGTCTTGGATGTTCCATTGGCTACTCGACCACGCCAGTGAGGGCGAAACAACGAGCTTGGTTCCTTCCGCCACATCCTTTAAAAAGGTGAAGCCGATGTAGGATTCTTGGACCAGCTGAAATTCCTCTGCAGCGAACGAAAAGTAAACATCCCCCGGATACAGAACCGTTCCTGTGTAATCGCTGGGGTTCAAACTCGGATCGCTGTCCGTATCATTGGACACGTAACCCGGTGGTTGCGAGCAAGCCACAACCGAATTACCTGGATCGCCCAGCCCATCTCCATCGCTGTCATCGTACCAAGTGGTGGTCGCCGTGGTTATTGAATCATCCGCATCGTTGCAATCTGTATTGTCCGAAATGTACCCAGACGGCGCCGAACAAGCGGACTGCGAATCGCTTGCATCTCCATACCCGTCGCCGTCATCATCAGCGTACCACGTTGTGACAAATGTGCACGATGGATTTCCTGCATCATTGTAATTGCAGGCCGAGTTGTCATCGCAATTGTCCGTGCTGTCCGCTACATACCCTGAGGGTTGGTCGCATGCACTCGTACTCAGGCTTGCGTTCCCTAGCCCGTCCCCGTCAGCATCGGCGTACCATGTTGAGGGCGTGCAGGAGGATGTGCCTGTCACGAGGATGTTGTCAACCGTTCGGTATTTATTCTTGGGAACCGAGAATGTGAATGTCACGGTCGTGGTGGTCGCTCCTGGATCGGGGGTGAATGAAAAGGACGAACCGGATGACGAAACAGAACCATTCGACATCGATAACGTCATCGAGCTATTACCTCCGGAAGTGTAGGCTGAGAAGGATATTCCTATGTCTGTATATCCTGCAATGGATATTGCATCGCTAACCCACGTGCATGTGTGCGCAACGTTCGAACTGCTCCCTGCAAATATGAACGCTCCACTGGAAATGGACATGGTACCACTCGCTCCGGAAGTTGTCTCTGTCGACGTCCATTGATCACCCGTGAGCGTCGTTGTACTCGAACCTGAACCTGAATCATCCTGAAAGTCCTCCGAAAAAATGGTCTGAGCTGTTGCTCCTGAGGCCAAGGACAGACCAAAGAAAAGGAGAAACAAAAAAACACCCGATGATAAACTTCCGGGTTTTCCGGCCATCATTGCGCGAGAAAATGTGGATACCGGAGTGGAGGCGAGGTTCCGCAAAACTGAGAGCATAATAAACAAGACGTTTGGTTGATGGCATACGTTGCTGCCGAAGGCAATTTAGTGATTCCCGTCACAAGAACCAAAAACGGAACAAAAAAAACCGGTAGATGTTTCACGCCGATCGAAATGATGACTCGTTGCGGTGAAGGTGCGATGCCATGATTAACCTTTCTTCCGGATAATTCTGCTTGCGCCTTGGGCACCTCTCACAATTCCACTTAACTTCGTCCGTTGATTCAAGAAACCAATGCGAACCTCCGCTTTCTTTGCCTTTGCATGCGTCCTGCTCAGCGTTTCTGGAACGGCACAAGAAGCCCTTCCTGATGCCCTGGACGGCGCAACAACCTTCACCCCCATTGACGCCATCGTGGCAGTTGTAGGAGATGGTATTGTTTTGGAAAGCGAAGTGGAAGCGCAGGCCTTTGCCATGAAGGCGCAAATGGCGCAAATGGGAAAAAGCGCAGACTTAACTGATGCGCAACGCTGCAATTTGCTCGAAGATTTGCTGTTCCAAAAACTCCTCGTACACCACGCCAAA
The DNA here is from genome assembly GCA_002292325.1 of Flavobacteriales bacterium UBA979. Lineage (GTDB taxonomy): Bacteria > Bacteroidota > Bacteroidia > Flavobacteriales_D > Sanyastnellaceae > UA16. The sequence goes on from DBBR01000024.1 coordinate 17,670, forward strand.
TTAGACAGTGTGGTGGTTTCCGAGGCCGAAGTCATGGATGAAATCGATCGCAGACTTGCCTATTACGTCCAAATGTTTGGCAGCGTAGAAGCATTCGAAGCAGAATACGGTCAAAGCGTTAGCGAATGGAAGGCCGAGTTTGAGGACCCGGTTCGAGAACAGCTACTGGCCGGACGGATGCAAGCAGAAATCAACCAACAAGTCCGGGCAACACCCGGTGAGGTACAGCTCCTTTTTGCCGATACGCCACCCGATAGTTTACCGCTGATTCCAGAGGCTGTGCGTTACCGAGAACTTGTGCTCCAACCCGACATCACAGAAGGACAAAAAGCGGACGTCCGAAACTTCCTTGATAGCGTGCGTACGGAGGTCGCTACCGGCAAACTCAGTCTGACACTCGCAGCCTCCCGATACTCAGAGGATCCCGGTAGCAAATACAAGGGAGGATGCTACCAAAACATTGGACGCGGTCAATTCGTGCCCGAATTCGAGGCATCCGTGTTTGACACGCCGATTGGTGATTTGTCCCCTGTATTTGAAACGGATTTCGGATTTCATTTCCTTCGGGTAACGGACCGCCGAGGGCAAGTATTCAGCGCATGCCACGTCTTGGTCTCTCCGAAAGTAGATCCCCTGGCTTTGGCAGAAATGGGGGCAGAAATGGATTCCATTGCGTCGCAACTCAACAGCGGCGATTTAGAATTTGCAGACGCGGTGCTCCGTTATTCCACACGAGAAGAGACTAAAAATCAGGGAGGTGTCGTCGTCAACCCCCGGGATGGTGGTACGTTGTTTGGCTCAGATGAAATTGACCCGAATTTGTTTTTCCTCCTCAACGCACTCGAGCCCGGTACCGTCTCGGAGCCCATCCAATTGATGGACGAGGATGAACAAGGCTACTGGATCACAGTGCAACTCATGGAGCGTGTTGCAGCCCACCGGGCCAACCCCACTCAGGACTTTGGATACTTCCAAACCATTGTGGAAGAGGGCCTGCGCGCTGCTCAGCTCGATGAATGGATTCTTCATGCCATTCAAGACACGTACATCCGAGTCGATGCGCCTTACGCCAACTGTGACTTCGACAGGCAATGGACTGCCGGATCCTCAACGGGAGCAGCGGACTGAGTTTTGGCGGCATGATGAAAATCAGCATCGTCACCATCGCTTTCAATGCCGAGGCGACCATCGCGGAGGCCGCTCGTTCGGTTACGGAGCAAGAACGTGATGGATTCGAGTTGGAATACATCGTTGTGGACGGCGCTTCCACGGACGGTACCCTTGCCGCACTTGCACCCTATCGCGAGGGCATAGATACGGTTATCTCTGAACCCGACCGAGGACTTTATGATGCCATGAACAAAGGGGTCGCCGCAGCGACCGGTGATTTTGTCGGTATCCTGAACGCTGATGACGCCTATGCCCATTCACGGGTGCTGGCAGCCGTCGTGGCCAAGCTCATCGAGACAGGACGGGACGCATTGTACGGCGATTTGAATTACGTTGCCGCTGACGGATCGAACAAAATCGTGCGGAAATGGCGAAGCGGAAATTACCAGCGCCGGGCCTTTCTCAACGGATGGATGCCGCCTCACCCTGCGTTTTTCTTGCGACGTTCCGTGTACAATCAACATGGTCTCTTTTCGCTCGAGCTGAAGTCGGCAGCAGATTATGAATTGATGCTTCGGATGCTTTTCAAACACGAAACAAGCACCGTGTACCTTCCCGAGGTTCTGGTGCACATGCGCACCGGCGGTGTGAGCAACGCCAGCTGGAAAAACCGATGGCGTGCCAACCGAGAGGACCTGATGGCATGGCGCATGAATGACCTCCGCCCTCGGCCCTGGACCATGCTCATGAAGCCACTCCGCAAGGTGGTGCAATGGCTGCGTTAACCGTGTATTTATTACAATAAAAAGAACAGTCGGTTTTCATTCAAAAATCAACTGGAACCCTCACTACATTAGTAAAGTAGCGGGCTACAACTACAAATTTCGCGTTCTTTTTTCCGTATATATTGTTAGCTTTGTAGACTAAACAAACAATTGGAATGGGCACACGCACCAACCCTGTATCGTCTTCCAATTCCAAACGAACTCAAAGCGAAAAAAAGCGCGACAAACAACGCAAGTTGAGTTTTTCCGAGCGATTCGCTGAGTTTTGGTTCACGTTTTTCCCACCCAAAAATTGATAAGTCCTTCTGGCAATACGGCAGACCTCCTTTCGTGAAGTATCTTTACGGATGGCCGCTGCACGCGTTGTGCAAATGGTGAACGAACGACAAGATCAACCATGTACGGATCGGATAAGGAAGCCCTGGAGGCATTGAATCAAAAGCACCACGCCTTGTTGGCAGAAATCGGCAAGGTCATTGTCGGACAAGAGCACGTTATCAAAGAAGTCACCACGGCCATCTTTGCCGGTGGCCACGTGTTATTGGTCGGAGTACCTGGTTTAGCAAAAACGCTTTTGGTCAATACCATCGCTCAGGCTTTGGGCCTCAGCTTCAACCGCGTGCAGTTCACGCCGGACCTCATGCCCTCGGACATCGTCGGCTCAGAAATCCTGGACGAATCGCGCCAATTCAAATTCATGAAGGGGCCGCTCTTCGCCAACATCGTGCTGGCCGACGAGATCAACCGAACGCCCCCCAAAACGCAGTCCGCATTGCTCGAAGCGATGCAAGAGCGCGCGGTCACGGTGGCGGGCCAAACGTACCCCCTGCCCTCTCCGTTTTTTGTTCTTGCGACTCAGAATCCCATTGAGCAAGAAGGCACGTATCCTCTGCCAGAAGCCCAGCTCGACCGATTCATGTTCAACACATGGGTCGACTACCCAACCCACGCGGAAGAACTGAGTGTGGTCAAGGCCACCACCTCGGATGCAGTGGCTGAGGTGAAGCCGGTCGTCACGGGCGAAGAAATTTTGTACTTCCAGCAGCTGATTCGCCGCATGCCCATTGCCGACAACGTCATGGAGTACGCGGTCGGGCTCGTTGGAAAAACACGGCCGGGACGCGAGCGCGCCACGGACACCGTGAATGCCTACCTGTCGTGGGGTGCTGGACCGCGCGCCTCGCAGTATTTGGTGGTGGGTGCAAAGGTCAACGCGGCGCTGAACGGGAAGTACAGCCCCGACATCGAAGACGTGAAGGCGGTGGCGACACCGATTTTGCGGCACCGGATCGTCCGCAACTACAAGGCCGAAGCTGAGGGGCACACCGTGGAGTCCATCATTCAAGGGTTGCTTTAAGGGAAACCAATGAAAGCAAAACTGTCATTGGGCATCATGGTCTTATCGGCTGTTTTGGCTGGGCTCATATTGCGGTTTGGCTTCAGTGGAGAACGTAACTTTGAAGACGCGGCCCTGGGTACCATGACCGTCTCCTACGAAGCACGCTCAATCGATGGCAGGGATATCCACACAACAAAACAGCGAGAAAAAGAAATTGCTGAAATGTTAAGTGTTGCAAGCGATGGAAGAAGGTCAACGCTGATCCTAGGCAATAGTCAAACGCATTCCATCAACCAGAAAAAAGAAGGTGAGGTAGTCTACCCAGAAATCTTGGACCGCGCCTTTTCCGAGAGGACCGTTTTAACCAACAGCTTGCCCAATGCGAACCTTCAAGAATTTTACTTGATTCTCAACTGGTGGCTAGAAACGGTTATTTTCGATCAAATTGTTGTCCCTGTTTTCATGGATGACCTCCGAGAAGACGGGCTTCGCGAAGATTTTTTGACCGCATTGATTCAGGAAAATTTCGCATTGTCAGGCGAGCTGGATGATTTTGACCAAAGCCTCAATGAACAGTTGCGCTCATTGCAGCCACAAACCCATGCCGAATCCAGCGAGTCCTCCGATTCAGAGACACCGCAGGACTTCGTCGAAAAGGAAATCAATTCATGGCTCGCAGCGCATTCCAAAACATGGGCCAATCGGCCAAATGCACGGGGCGATCTTTTCATGAAGTTGTATTCGTGGAGAAACATCCTCTTCAACATCAGCGCGACGACTAAACGAAAAATGATTCCGGCACGAATGTCCAAGAATCTGTTGGCTTTGGATCGAATTCTAGAACGCACCTCCGAAGATTCGATTGATGTCTTACTCTACATACCACCTATTCGGAGGGATGTAGAGGTTCCTTATGACTTAGCTGAGTATGCTCAGTTCAAATCTGAGGTGGAAAGCATGGCCGCAGCCTACTCTCATGTGCAATTCAAAAATTGGGAAGGCATTGTTCCCGGAGAACTTTGGGGTTTAAAAGCCTCCACCAATGGAAAAAAAGAGCCAGAACTGGATTTTATGCATTTTCAATTTAAGGGCCACCAGATCCTTGCTGATTCAATCCTAACGGCGTTGAAACCATGATTTTCAACTCTGTCACCTTCCTGATTTTTTTCACATTGGTGAGCCTGCTCTACTGGACCCTGCCATCACGACCCCGCTACTGGTTCCTTTTTCTTGCGAGCTTGGTTTTTTATGCCTTCTGGCGCTGGGAATACCTTGGTATCTTGCTGCTAAGTGCTGTAACGGATTACTATGTCGCTCGCGGTTTGGACGAAACGCCAATAGAAGAATCAAAGAAGCGAAAACGCCTGTTGGCCATTAGCTTGAGCGTCAATTTGGGATTGCTCTTTTACTTCAAATACTTGTTGTTTTTTACCGAGAATTTCAATGCCCTTTTCGAGTGGCTGAATGCCACTACTCGATTTCCATATTGGGAAATAGTCTTGCCTTTTGGCATCAGTTTCTACACCTTCGAGACGATAAGCTACACGATGGATGTATACCGCGGGCACATGAAGGCGGAAAAAAGATTCATTACCTACGGACTTTTCGTGGCCTTCTTTCCAAAACTGGTCGCCGGTCCAATTCAACGAGCATCTGAGTTGGTGGAGCAACTCAAAGAACGGCCAGCATTCCATTGGCAATTTGTCGCCGACGGAATACAGCGCATGATCTATGGACTATTCTTAAAAGTCGTTTTTGCAGACAACCTCGCTCCAATAGTCGATGAGGCATATGCGATGGACCCCGCTGCGCTCTCGGGAATCGATGTCATCACGCTCGGATTCTTGTTTGGATTTCAGATTTATTTCGACTTTGCAGCATATTCTCATATCGCTCTAGGCGCTGCGAAAGTTCTCGGCATTTCAATTCCCGAGAATTTCAACTTTCCATACATCGCAACTTCCATGAAGGAATTCTGGAAGCGATGGCACATTTCTCTCTCATCGTGGATCCGAGATTACCTTTATTTGCCGCTTACAGGAACGAAAGTATTGGTGAGCACGGGGAAAGGCGGGATTGGCCAGAGCCTCGACAATGAACCGACGGCCAAACGCAAGAACTTCGCATTGTTCGCTACATGGGCCATCATGGGGTTCTGGCACGGAGCGAATTGGACCTTCATTCTTTGGGGGCTTTATCACGCTGTTTTTATCTTCTTGGAACGCAAGCTCGCCCCGGTCCGGAAGCGAATACCCTTCTTAGGAAGCACTTGGGTAACATGGCCTTTGACGCTTGGCATCGCCATGGTGAGCTGGATACCGTTTCGCGCTCAATCCCTGACTGACGCCCTTGTGATGTATGCTAAAATCCTCGACCCAAGGCAACTCGTAGGATTGAACCTACGAGAAAACACCTATTTGATTGCTGCACTTATGCTTATTGTTTTTGTTTTTACCTGGGCCGTCGATGAATACATCCGACCCTGGCTCCAAACAAAGCCTCGCATCTCAGTTCCAATAACAATTCTTCAGTACACGGTCGCCATTTTGTTGATTTTCATTTTTCTCCGGCCAATCAATCAATTCATCTATTTCCAGTTCTAACACGACCATTCCCTGCAACCTGTGGCACCCCTTTCCCAACACATGCAAAACACTTCCGCCTGGCGCATTCTCCAGCGGGTATATGGCTTACTGAACTCAAGCGAGCGTCGGCGTGCCGCCGGGCTCTTAGCCGCCGTGTTGGTCAACAGCGTGGTCGATTTGCTCGGTTTGGCGGTGGTCATTCCCGTGATCGGATTGGTGTTGGAACCGGATTTGCTGGTTTCGAATGAATGGCTCGCAGCCGTCTATGATTTTGCGGCGGCGCATAGATGGGGAGGCGAACGCCGGTTCACGGCGGCGTTATGCGGGGTGCTGGTCGGGGCGTTTTTGTTCAAGACGGTTTTTGGGTTGTGGGTCAATTACCTGCAAACCCGGTTTTCTTTCCGAATCGCGCATCGAATGAGCGGCGATTTGTGGATGCACCATTTTTCCGATTCACTCGAAAAACTCCGATCCAAGGAATCGGGACGGCTGCTTACCGAAATCAACAGCTGGCCCATTTTGTTTGCCCGGGTCTTCATTACGGGCGGCCAACTGTACTTCAACGAGTTGGTGGTGATGGCGCTTTTGGCCATTGGATTGACCGCCTACGATCCCGTCGTCTTTTTGGGTGTTGCGGGCATCATTGGCACCGGTGCCGTATTGATCCGAACCCTCACCAAACGTCAACTCGTGCGCAACAGCGAAACCGTTCGCACGCTCGCGCCACATACCAGTTCTCTTGTCAACAATGCCATCCGTGGTTTCCTTGAACTGATCACATTCCGCGCCGTGCGGAATGTGCGCGACCGCTACCTCATCCAAACCAACAAACTCTACCGCACCCACAGCAACCAAATGGTCTTGTCGTTGGTGCCCAATCGTTTGTATGAATTGTTGGTGGTTGCGGCGCTCTGTGGCCTCATTGTCATTGGCCTGGGCTGGAGTAATGAAATGGGCGGTTCGCGGGAGGCGTTCTTCGCAACGTTATCGCTTTTGGCGCTCAGCGCCTACCGCGTGATGCCCGCCATGGCCCGCATCAATGCCCGCATGATTGCCATGCGCGGCCAACTGCACTTGCTCGATGCCATGGAATCCGGCACGGGCGGTGATTGGAACGCCACTGCCACTGCGCCTTCTGAACTCGCTCAACCCATCGGCATCGAAGTCCGCGACCTGAATTTGCGTTACTCCACCAGCACGGCGCCGGTCGTTCATGGCTTGAACTTCCGTTTCGAGCCGGGCACCATCACGGCCATCACGGGCACTTCCGGCTCGGGCAAGAGCACCCTGGTCAGCGCATTGCTTGGATTGCACGCGCCCGAATCGGGCAGCGTTTGGGTCGGCGATCAGGAATTGGGCAGCTCGACACTTTCCGTACAAACTTGGCTCAGCCACGTCGCCTGCCTCGCGCAGCATCCGTTCCTCTTCGCGGGCACGTTGCGCGAAAACCTCACCCTTGGAGACGACGCTGCGGTGCTGGATGAAGCGCGCATCGTTTCGTTGATTGATCGATTGGGACTCGCCGAAGCGCTCGGTACCTCGCCGATGGATTTCGTGCTCAACGAAGGCGGGTCCAACCTCAGCGGCGGCCAACAGCAGCGACTGGCACTGGTCCGCGCCCTGCAATGGAGCCGGCCTGTTCTGGTGTTGGATGAAGCCACCAGCAGTTTGGACACCGGGATGCGCGATGCGGTCATGGGCGTTCTTGAAGAAGAGGCATCAAGGGGGACGACCGTGCTTCTGGTGACGCACGATGAGGCGATTGCATCAGATGCACAGTGCCTTCGCTTGGGGTAGCGATTGACCATTCACGCGCTGGGTTATTCACGCGCTGGGTTATTCACGCGCTGGGTTATTCACGCGCTGGGTTATTCACGCGCTGGGTTATTCACGACGCTGAGTTATTCCCAAGCTGCGGATGAAAACAAAGCCCCTTCGATTTTTTAGATCACTTTCGTGTTTGTATTTTTAAGGTATGGCAGAGGCGACGCATACTCCCCCCCCCTTGAAGATCATGACGGTCTTGCCGCGGGTGTGGAAAATGATGACTTC
>DBBR01000024.1:25623-26504 GCA_002292325.1 Flavobacteriales bacterium UBA979
TGGAAATCCTAGGTTTGGCAGCCGTAGTTCCTGTCATTGGCTTGGTCATCGAACCGGGACTGATCCAATCCAACGAATACCTGGCTCGGGCATTTGAAATCACCAGCGAAATCGGAATCGATACCGAACGCCGATTTCTCATGCTGATGTCCATCTTGCTGGTGGGCGCCTTTTTGTTCAAGGCCGTATTCGGCATGTTGCTCAACCTGTTTCAAACGCGGTTTTCGCTCGGCATCGGTCTGCGCATCAGCGGACTGATGTGGCGCTATCATTTTGCCCAGAGCTTGGAGCGCATGCGGTCGCAGCAATCCGGACGGGTATTGGCAGAGATCAGCGGTTGGCCAGGAGCCTTGGCCAACACATTCATCGTTGGCAGCATGCGGCTGGTGAATGAACTGCTCGTCATTGTGCTGATTGCAGGAGGCCTCTTGGCCTATGAACCCATTGTCTTGATTTCAGTGATGATGCTGTTGGCCTTCGGAGCCGCGATCATTCGGAAAACAACCAAAAACCGCCTAGATGCCTACAGCGAAATAACGAAAGTCGTTCAACCACAGCAAAGCACGATGATCAACAATGCGGTGCGTGGCTTCTTGGAAGTCATCACGTTTCGGGCCTCCAACTCCATTTTGAAGAATTTCTTATCGAAGCAGATGGTTCTCATTCGCATCAGCAGCAACAGCCAAATCATGAACATGGCTCCGGCCAAGCTCTATGAGGTACTTGCTGTTACGGCCGTGAGTGCCTCCATATTCATCAGCCTCTTGCTGGGAAATTCCAACGATGAGTTCTTGAATCTGCTCATTCTGATGGCCTTGAGCGCCTATCGCATCATGCCCTCCATGACACGCGTCAACGGCCAATTCATGGGCATGCGAGGC
>DBBR01000066.1:0-12231 GCA_002292325.1 Flavobacteriales bacterium UBA979
CTACCAATTCCACCATCCAGGCAATTGGCCTTGTCACCAAGACCGCGGCAAATTTAGCCTAAATCATCTGAACTCACCGCACGTTGTAAGCGCTTTTCCCAAGCTAGGACAATGCGCTCTGCAGCGCCCCGGTTCGATTGAGCATATGCCTTTGCGCGAGCTCCTGAGTCGTGCACCTCTGAATCCGCATTCCACACTGAATGCAGTCGACTTACCAATTCTTCCTGGTCGCCACATACCTGCAATCCACCTGCTCGTTGAAGTTCCTCTATTTCCCGAAACCGGCTTACGCGGGGGCCCACTGCAATGAAAGCACCGTGCGCGGCAGGTTCCAGTGTGTTATGCACACCCGCTCCAAATCCACCACCGACCAACGCCACATCAGCGACAGCATATAACCCGAGCAATTCACCGATGGTATCTACGATCAACACATCCCCGGCTGGAAGTTCTGCCCTCGAGTCCTCCGTTCGGTTTGCGCTCCAAACAATCGGAAGGGCTCCTACCGCCTCCCATTTCGCACACTCCTGAGCCACCGAAGACGCTGTCCATTCATGTGGCACGACCACTGCACATCGTCCAGGAAGCCAGGTTTCTCGCACAGCCTCGTGTTCCGGGTCCCACGCGCTCCCTGCGACCAAGCATGGTCGATTGCCGACCCAACGTTCCAGGGCTACATCAGATTGGTGCTCATCAACCGCTTGCAAAACGCGATCGAATCGAGGATCCCCCGTTGTTTCTGCAACCAATCCCTCGGCAGAAAGCACGGCCACAGAAGATTCCGTTTGGACTAAAATCAACGATAAATTCGACCAGGCTCGTCGGTGAAATCCACCCCCCATTCGGAAGGGCCAACGTCCCGGAATGACATGCGCAGCGAACAGTCCTGCAGGCACGTAACGCCTTTTCAACTCCTCTATCCAAACAGGCCAAACATCGTATTTGGTAAGCAGAACACCTCGAATATTGGATTCATCTGAGGTCCCATGTGCAGCATCCAGAAATGCCCCAACATGGCCCGGCGTATCAAGAGGCAATGCCGAAACGTGATCAGAATCGCGCCAAGCGGCCATCCCTCTGTTGGCAAATGCATCCCATCCCGACGGACTGTAAAAGGTCAATAAAAAAGCATCCATTGGATGACGGACTCGCCAGGCTTCCATCACAGGTCGTGCCTGTTCAAACTCACCGACAGAAGCGCAATGAAACCACATCCAACGTTGGCCGCTTGATAAATTGGCCGTTGCTTGCGTGAGCTTCGAGAGCGCATCGCAACGCATATTCAACCATCCGTTTGCTTTGCGATGTCCGAGCGCTGCCAGCAACCTAACCGTTGACCCGTAGGCGAGCATCGCCAGAATATGAACCAACCGCACCATCAATTCCAATGTTCCGGAGCGGAGCGCTTATACATGTGGAAAACCCAGCCAAATTGGAAGGATGCAAAACCATCTCGTCGTGGCCCATCGTCCACCAGCTGCGTATCAAAATTCATCGGACGCTGGGGCCACGAGCGTGCCTGCCACAACTCCACTCCAGCGAACCAATTGACCAAGCCGTTGTCCGACATGTGCCAGTACCCAATGAATTCACGAACCGCGATCCCCCACGTCAATCGGTCATAACCCGATAAATAAGGATCGGCCAGTTGCGAAATCGGGTTTTCAGTGTTTTCAAAATGAATCCGGTGATGGACCGAACCAACTCCCACCAAGACCAACAGACCGGAATTCGGGTTTCGGCCTGGCAACGAAAACAACTTACCTCCATCCAACGTGAAAAGCCCACTGCGCCCTGATAAAGTGATCAAGGCGACTTGGCCTTCGTTGTCGATGAGCTGGCCCTCAGGTGTCAACAAATTGGACAGAACACCTGGCTCTTTGAGATCCAACCCAAATGAAAAATTGGCATTTACGCCAGCGTACCATCCACTGCGAAATTTCACGTGCGCGCCAGCACCGAATACACCGCCACTCCCAAACCTCAATCCCAAATCACCCGAGCAACTCCCCAGCCCCCCTTGAACATGAATATGCGGCGAGAACAACGCACTGTCTCGGACAGAACGATTTTGAGCAGAAGCCACCTGACTGCCCATAAATAGCAGCCAAACAACACCCAAACAACGTAGCAAATCCAATGTACTTCGATGAACAATCCGTCTCATGCGCCGCAAGTTACCAATGCCGTGTTAGCTTTTATGAAACCTTAGCCAATTTCACCCGTTAAGACAGATTAAATTTGATTGAAATTAAATTTTGTGAGCCACACCATCCACATGGTTGACCTTGTTGGTCAACACGCAAAAATCAAAGCGGAATTGGAAGCAGCCATGGGCCGCGTCATGGAAACCGGTGCCTTCGTGAAAGGTCCGGAAGTAAAAGCCTTCTCGGAAGAACTTGCGGCATTTACAGGTTCCAAGCACGTGATTCCATGTGGGAATGGAACGGATGCCTTGCAAATTGCCATGATGGCATTGGACATTGGACCTGGAGATGAAGTGATCACCACCGGATTCACCTTCATCTCGACGGTGGAAGTAGTCGCTTTGATGGGCGCCAAACCCGTACTGGTGGACGTACATCCTGAGACATTCACCATCGATCCCAAACAAGTGGAGCAAGCCATTACAGCTCGCACCAAAGCCATTGTGCCGGTGCACTTGTTTGGTCAAATGGCCGATATGGATGCTTTAGTGGCGATTTCACAACGCACCGGCATCCCAATCATCGAGGACAACGCCCAAGCAATTGGTGCGGCTTGGTGCGGATCTGATGGACTTCACGGTCAATCTGGCACCATGGGATTGATGGGGACAACGAGCTTTTTTCCTTCCAAAAATCTGGGATGCATGGGGGACGGCGGGGCTGTAACCACTTCCGATGATGCGGTCGCCGCTCGGTGCCGACAACTTGCCAACCACGGCATGTCACGTCAGTACCACCACGATATCGTGGGGATCAACTCTCGACTCGACGGACTTCAAGCCGCGATTCTTCGCGTCAAACTCGGGCACCTTCCTTCGTACCTCTCCGCCAGACAACAAGCGGCAGCTCGCTATGACGATTTGCTTTCGGGCATCAACGCTGTGCAAATTCCGGTCCGTGAATACCGAAGCTCACACGTCTTTCATCAATACACTTTGAAAGTCCATCCGACTCACCGCGACGCCTTGCGCGCGCATCTCAGTGCAGCGGGAGTCCCGACAGGGGTGTATTACCCGGTTCCCGGTCACGCCCAAAAGGCGTTTGAAGAATTCGAATACGATCAGGAGAAATTCCCTGTTTCAGACGCACTCGCAGCATCGGTGATTTCCCTTCCGATGCACACGGAATTAACCGAAGAGCAACAGCGCTTCATCGTTGATTCCATTCGTAATTTCGTGAACAAAGACAAGAATAAATGAAAATAGCTGTCATAGGTACAGGATATGTTGGGTTAGTGACCGGAACGTGTTTTGCAGAAACTGGAAACGACGTCATTTGTGTTGACATAGACCAAAAGAAAGTGGCTGCCATGCAGGCGGGCCAAATCCCCATTTATGAACCGCATCTTGATGTTTTATTTGAACGAAACATCAACGCAGGGCGATTGACATTCACGACGGAATTGGCCGATGCCATTGTTGGTGCAAAACTCATCTTTCTCGCCCTTCCTACGCCTCCCGGCGAGGACGGTTCAGCCGATTTAAGCTACGTCCTTGGGGTGGCCGATGAGCTGGGTAAGATCATGAAAGACTACAAGGTCGTCATCGATAAAAGCACTGTACCCGTTGGAACGGCTGACAAAGTCCATGCCGCCATAGCCCAGCATGCAACGGTCGATTTTGATGTGGTATCAAATCCTGAATTTTTACGCGAAGGTTTTGCAGTCGATGACTTCATGAAGCCTGATCGCGTCGTGATTGGTTGCTCCAGTGCCCGTGCCCAAAACCTCATGGAGGAACTTTACAAACCATTCGTGCGCCAAGGAAACCCCATCCTCTTCATGGATGAAAAAAGTGCGGAGCTTACGAAGTACGCAGCCAATTCATTTCTCGCTACCAAAATCACCTTCATGAACGAAGTCGCTAACTTCTGTGAACTTGTTGGTGCGGATGTAGACAAGGTGCGAAGAGGCATGGGAACCGACACGCGCATTGGTTCACGCTTCCTTTTTCCAGGCATCGGATACGGAGGAAGTTGCTTTCCTAAAGATGTTCAAGCATTGCACAAAAGCGGACAAGAAGCGGACTTTGATTTTGGAATATTGACCAGTGTGATGCGAGCCAATGAAGCTCAGAAAACCATTTTATTCGACCCTTTGAGGGACTATTTCAGCGGATCGCTTCAAGGAAAACGCATCGCACTCTGGGGATTGGCCTTCAAACCAGAAACCGACGACATCCGCGAAGCTCCCGCTTTGTACATGATTGAAAAACTCACCGAAGCAGGGGCAACCGTCATCGCATACGACCCGGAGGCCATGGAGAATGTACGCGGCCGTATCGGAGATCGCATCGCATATGCCGAAGATCACATGGAAGCCCTGGACGGCGCCGATGCTCTCCTGATTTGCACTGAATGGCAAGTCTTCCGCAACCCCAACATGGACGATGTGAAAAATCGACTGGCGACACCGGTGATCTTTGACGGGAGAAACCTTTACGATTTGGAAACGATGCAAAATCACGGATTCTACTACAAAAGCATTGGAAGATCAACTATTCACCCAATCAGCTAATATGGAACGTGTACTCATCACCGGAGCAGCAGGTTTTCTGGGTTCGCATTTATGCGATCGCTTCATCAAAGAGGGCTTCCAAGTCGAAGCCATGGACAACCTCATCACAGGCGATCTAAAAAACCTCGCCCATTTGATGAACAATCCAAACTTCGCGTTTCACCAACACGACGTGACGGAACACATCGATTTGCCGGGAGAATTAGATCACATTCTTCATTTTGCCTCGCCGGCGTCTCCCATTGATTACCTCAAAATCCCGATCCAGACATTGAAAGTGGGGTCCTTGGGGGTGCACAATTGCCTTGGGTTGGCCAAGCACAAAGGCGCCCGCATCACGATCGCCTCCACCAGTGAGATTTATGGAGATCCGGAGGTTCATCCCCAACATGAAGAATACTTTGGTCATGTCAACACGATCGGTCCACGCGGGGTCTACGATGAAGCCAAACGTTTCCAAGAATCAATCACCATGGCCTACCATCGGTACCATGGCGTAGAGACGCGCATCGTGCGCATCTTTAACACCTATGGGCCGCGCATGCGACTAAACGATGGCCGGGTGTTACCAGCTTTCATCGGCCAAGCTCTGCGAGGCGAGGACCTCACGGTGTTTGGTGACGGATCACAGACGCGTAGCTTTTGTTTCGTAGACGATCTCGTAGAAGGCATCTATCGGTTGCATCATTCTGACGAAACCCGACCAGTCAATGTGGGCAATCCAGATGAAATCACCATTGGTGATTTTGCAGAGGAAATCATGGCATTGACCGGCACCGACCAAAAAGTGGTGTACCGCGATTTACCAGAGAACGATCCCAAGCAGCGTCGGCCGGACATCAGCCGAGCAAAAGAAGTGCTTGACTGGACTCCAAAAGTGGGCCGAGCAGAAGGACTCAAGCTCACCTACGCCTATTTCAAGACGTTATCGCCCGAGGAACTCAACAAATCCGAACACAAGGATTTTGAAGCATTTAAAAAAGCTTAACGTGGAATACCAAGCACATGAATCCGCTGTCATTGATGTCGGAGCTGAGATCGGACCCGGATGCAAGATTTGGCATTTCAGCCACATTATGCCTGGCGCTGTTTTGGGACCACAGTGCAACATTGGCCAAAATGTTGTAGTCTCGCCGGGGGTGCGCCTCGGGGCCAACGTCAAGGTTCAAAATAACGTGTCGATTTATGAAGGTGTAACATGCGACGACGATGTTTTCCTCGGACCGAGCTGTGTATTCACCAACGTAACCAATCCGCGCAGTGCCGTGAACCGGAGAGGGCAATATGCGCGCACCCATGTGGGCCTTGGGGCGAGCATCGGAGCCAACGCAACGATTGTTTGCGGAAATGACATCGGACCCTATGCCTTCATTGGAGCGGGAGCCGTGGTCACGAAAAACGTCCCTGCTTATGCCCTTGTCGTGGGCAACCCTGCTCAACACGTGGGCTGGATGTCGGAATTCGGCCATCGACTCAACTTTGAAAGCAACAGCACACCCAAGGCGACTGCGGTCTGCCCAGAAAGTGGCGATCACTACTCAATTAGTACAAATTCCGAGGGCACGCAGACGGTCGAGAAAACATAACTTTAGAAAAGAATTGGAGAAATGGGAATGTTTGAAAAACTGATTGCAAAGGAAGCCACCATGAGCGTGGTTGGACTGGGCTACGTGGGGCTACCCATCGCCCTGGCCTTTGCCAAACACGTCAAGGTCATTGGATTCGACATCAATGCAGGACGGGTGGAGATGATGAAAAATCGAATCGATCCTTCCGAAGAATTGGAGGCCTCAGACTTTGAAGGGTGTGACATCTCGTTCACTGCAGACGCAGAGGACCTCAAAGCCGCTCAATTTCACATTGTAGCCGTGCCCACCCCCATCAACCCGTCCAATCACCCAGATTTGACCCCACTTTTGAGTGCTTCTCGGACGGTAGCATCCGCCTTGAAGCCTGGTGACTATGTTGTTTATGAGTCCACCGTTTACCCGGGGTGTACGGAAGAAGATTGCGTGCCCGTGCTGGAAGAAATCAGCGGGTTGAAGTTCAATCAGGACTTCAAAGTGGGTTACAGCCCGGAACGAATCAACCCCGGTGACAAAGTCAACACCATCGAGACCATTGTCAAAGTGGTCAGTGGTTCTGACGGAGAAAGTGCAGAAGACATTGCTCGCACGTATGACCTGGTCGTCAAGGCCGGCACACACAAAGCATCCAGCATCAAGGTCGCTGAAGCTTCTAAAATCATCGAAAACACCCAGCGCGATGTCAACATCGCTTTGATCAATGAGTTGAGCATCATCTTCGAACGCATTGGAATCAACACCTATGAAGTACTCGAGGCGGCAGGAACCAAATGGAATTTTCTGAAGTTCAGCCCGGGACTTGTGGGCGGGCACTGCATCGGCATCGACCCCTATTACCTCACCTGGAAATCCGATAAACTCGGCTACAATGCCCGTGTTATCAATTCGGGTCGCTATGTCAACGATGCCATGGGTGCCCACGTGGGCAAACAAGTCGTTAAGCGCATGCTTGCTCAGGGACGTAACCCCTTGGAATCCCGCGTTTTAGTCATGGGGCTCACCTTCAAAGAGGACGTCGCAGACATCAGGAATACCAAGGTTGTAGACGTCATTGGCGAATTGAAGAGTTACAACATCGAAGTCGACATCGTCGATCCTTTTGCCAGCCCCAAGGAAGTGAATCATGAATACGGATTGACACTCAAAGATGCTCCAGAACCGGGAACCTACGACGCCATCATCTTAGCCGTAGCGCATGCGCCCTATCGCAGCATGTCGGAAGCTGATTTCACGAAGTTAATGCGTCACGACAACGGCGTATTTGCTGATTTAAAGGGCCTTTTCCGAGGTAAAATCAATGCGCTCGAATATTGGAGTCTCTAATCTTTAGAAGTCAATGAACAACATGCGAAACTTCAAATCCATATTGGTCACTGGTGGTGCTGGCTTCATCGGTTCCCATGTCATTCGCACGCTCCTGCAGCAACGGCCCGATTCCAAACTGGTCAATCTGGACGTCCTCACATACGCAGGCAATCTGGAGAATTTGCGGGATGTTGAAACGAATCCCAACTACACGTTCGTCAAAGGGGATATTCAAGACAAAGGATTGGTGCACGAACTTTTTGAGAAGCATCGTTTTGACGCTGTCGTGCACTTAGCTGCAGAAAGCCATGTCGATCGCAGCATCGAAAACCCCATGGCATTTTTGGAGACCAACATTCTCGGAACGGCAACGTTATTGAATGCGGCCAAAAACGCTTGGTCTGAAGCTGAAGGAGACCGGTGCTTTTATCACATTTCGACCGACGAAGTTTATGGCTCATTGGGCGACGAGGGACTCTTCACCGAGCAAACACCGTATGACCCGCGAAGCCCATACAGCTCTTCCAAAGCATCGAGTGACCACCTCGTGCGGGCATGGCATCACACTTACGGGCTCCCGATCGTGATCTCCAACTGCTCGAATAACTACGGCGCACATCAGTTTCCCGAAAAACTCATTCCCTTGATGATTCGGAACATCCGTGATGAGCGTCCACTTCCCGTCTACGGAGAAGGGGTCAATGTTCGGGATTGGCTTTGGGTCGAGGATCACGCTTCAGCCATTGACGAAATCTTGCACCGCGGTCAAAACGGCCAAACCTACAACATCGGCGGGCTGAACGAATGGAAGAACATTGACCTGGTGCACGAGCTGATACGATTGGTCGATGCATCTTTAGGACGAGAAGCAGGCAGCTCCATGAAACTCATCACCTTCGTGACCGACAGAGCAGGGCATGACATGCGGTATGCAATAGACGCATCGCGCATCGAGGCTGAACTCGGCTGGAAGCCTTCCATCACCTTTGAAAAAGGATTGGCGGCCACGGTTGATTGGTACTTGAAAAATGGGGAATGGCTTGACTCCGTAACCTCTGGACAATACCAGCAGTATTACGATACGATGTACAGCAACCGCGGCTAATGGCTTGGTGGAACCCCTTCCGTTCAAAAACCTCAGAATCTGATCGTCCGGATTTTAGCGCTCCACCAATTCATTTGGGAAAGCAATTGGTGTACGACGTGCACTCACACCTCGTGCCTGGCGTCGACGATGGTGCTGAAACGCTGGAAGATTCCCTGGCCCTGATCGAGCGACTGGTCAAGCTAGGCTATTCCGGTGCCGTCCTCACGCCCCACATTCATTCCGATATCTACCCGAATTCCGAACGCACACTCCGGCCAGCCTTTGATCAATTGGTTTCTGCGGCAATGGAACGTTGGCCTGCATTCCATTTAAAACTGGCCGCAGAGTACTTTTTGGACGATCATTTCGCCGATTGCATTGCAGCCGATGAGCTCTTGTGGTTTCCTGCCAACGACGAACAGGGCCGTGAGGTAAAATGCGTGCTTTTTGAGTTTGGGTTTCATGAACCGCCTATGAACCACGACCAAGTGATCTTTGATCTGCAAATGGCTGGTTACACGGGCGTGCTGGCTCATGCTGAGCGTTATCCTTATTGGCATCGGCAACAAGAACAATTCCGTTCACTCTCGGACCGAGGTGTTTGGATCACTGTCAACGCGGCTTCTTTAGCCGGTGCGTACGGTCCTCAGATGTACCGGGTCGCTCATCAATTGCTTGAAGATGGCACGGCCAAAATGATCTGTTCCGATGCTCATGGCATCCGCCACATGGATAGCTTGGCGGCTTTGGCAAAGTCTCCCATCGTTCAAAACTGGATTACGAACCACCCCGTACTCAGCCGAAAGATTCGGCCGGAGCATTAATTACCTACCGGGGCAAGCTCCACTTTCAGTCCGTTCAAGTCGTTGCTCAAATGAATCTGGCAACCCAAGCGGCTGTTATCTTCTACAAAAAATGCCTCGTCCAACATGTCCTCTTCATCGTCTGATTTGGGGGGGATTTCATGGCTGCTCTTGACATACATGTGACAGCTTGCGCACATCGCCATGCCCCCGCAAGTTCCTTCAACCGGGAGTTCGGCGCTTTTACAAAGCTCCATCATGTTCATCCCCATATCCGTTGGGGCATCCAAATCGTGCACGTTGCCTTCCCGGTCCGTGACGCTTACGCGAATCATATTGTCTTCCATAGCTTAGCCTTCAAATCCGTTCACCCCGTTCACCGTGGTGTACTTCAAAACTAAGTTTTTGTCTGGATAAATTCGCTTGAACGCGCTCTGAACCATCAACGTCGCTTCGTGGAATCCGCACAGAATGAGTTTTAATTTGCCTGGGTAGGTGTTGATGTCGCCTATCGCATATACACCGGGCACATTCGTGCTGTAATCCAACGTATTAACTTCAACTGCATTTTTGGTGATGTTCAAGTTCCAGTCGGCGATGGGACCCAACTTCGGGCTCAAACCAAACAAGGGCACCCAATGATCCGTTGGCACCGTGTGGACCTCTCCGTCCTTGGTTTTAATCGCAAGACTTTCAAGTTGATTTTGACCTGCGACTTCTACCACTTCGGCATCTGTCATCAAATTAATTCGCCCGCTTGCCGCCAAGTCCATCACCTTTTGAACGCTGTCCAAGTGTCCGCGAAACTCCTTGCGGCGGTGTACGAGGGTCACCTCTGATGCGACGCCCTCTGCCAAAAAGATGGTCCAATCCAGCGCAGAATCACCTCCGCCTGAAATCACAACTTTCTTGTCCCGATAAAATTCAGGGTCCTTGATGATGTACTCTACTCCCTTGTCTTCAAAATCAGCCAACTGAGGAACGGGTGGCTTTCGTGGCTCGAAACACCCAAGTCCACCGGCAATGGCAATGACGGGTGCCCGGTGTTGCGTTCCTCGATTCGTCGTCAAAATGAATTGTCCCTCCGCATCTTTTTCGATTTGTTCCGCCCGCTCGCCCAGCGTGAATCCAGGGCAGAACGGCTCGGCCTGTTCCATTAACCGATCCACAAGTTCACCCGCTAAAATCGAAGGATAAGCCGGAATGTCATAGATCGGCTTTTTGGGGTAAATCTCCGAGCATTGACCTCCAGGCTGCGGCAATGCATCGATTAAGTGGCAACGCAATTTCAACAGGCCGGCTTCAAAAACCGTGAAGAGACCGCAAGGGCCGGCTCCAATGATGAGGATGTCCGTTTGAATCATGAATGGATGCTCCGTGGGTTTAGCGCTCTAAATTCGGCGCGAAATTAATCATTCAACAAAGAGAATGGGTGGATGTTCGTCAGAATCTCAAGCCGTGGCCCAATTAATGGCCTCTACTTTTTCTACCTCCGGCGCAGCCGCCCGAATCGCTTGCTCTACCCCACCTTTCATGGTCATATGAATCATCTGACAGTCGGCGCAAGCACCGTGCAGTTCAACTTTGACACAAAGCTCTGGAGTCACTTCGACTAAGCGAATGTCCCCACCGTCCGCTTCCAAATATGGGCGCAAACCGGCCAAGGCTCCTTCTACGCGTTTGGCAATCTCAGCTAGGTTGGACATCAGTCGGTTTTTTTACCCAATTTTTCCAGCAAGTTAGCAATCACAGAACGGAATGCTGCCGCCGCAGGGGAGTCCCCTTGTAGGACGGCAGGTCGGCCAGCATCTCCCGCTTCTCGGATCGATTGGATGAGCGGTAATTCGCCAAGAAACGGAGTTTCGAGCGCTGCAGCGAGCCTTTTGGCCCCGTCCCGTCCAAACAAATCGTACCTGCGGTCCGGAAGATCCGGCGGCACGAAATAGGCCATGTTTTCAATCAGACCCAAAACGGGGACTTGGATGGTGTCCAAACGAAACATGCCTACGCCTTTCCGCGCGTCTGCCAAGGCTACCTCTTGCGGTGTGCTAACGACCACCGCTCCAGTCAATGGAACGTCTTGAACAAGGGACAAGTGAATATCACCTGTTCCCGGAGGCAAATCGATGATCATGAAATCCAATTCACCCCAATTCGCATCGGTAAAAAGCTGTCCCAACGCCCGACTCGCCATCGGTCCCCGCCATACAATCGCTTGATCTGGATCAGCAAAAAACCCGATGGAGAGCACCTTCACGCCGTATTGCTCCACGGGTTGAATCAATGTCTTCTCGCCAAATTCAATTGGAACCGGTTTGGCATCTGTCACATCAAACATGGTGGGGATGCTTGGCCCATAGATATCCGCGTCACACAGTCCAACTTTATAACCTAACTGGGCCAATCCCACGGCCAAATTCGCAGCGACAGTGCTCTTCCCTACCCCGCCTTTTCCCGACGCAACAGCAATGACGTGTTCAACACCGGGAAGCACTTTGCGGGTATCGGGTGTGCGCTCCTCAGCCTTCACTCCTTCAATCGTCAAGTCCAATTTCGCTTCCGCACCAAAAGCACGTTCTAAGGCAAAACGGACCGCCTCCTCAACACGCTGCCGAGCATGCATTGCAGGGTTTCCAGTCTTCACCGTAACCTTGACCTGTCCTTCCTCGATGCTGTGCACCGTGACCCAACCCAAGCTCACCACATCCTTGCCTAATTCCGGGTCAAG
>DBBR01000066.1:12295-21542 GCA_002292325.1 Flavobacteriales bacterium UBA979
AGCAGTCCAAGGCTCCCAAAACACACGATTGAGGTCCACAATTTGGTTTCCTACGATGTGCACCCCTTCTGCCTCAAGTTGCGAAGCCATTGGCGCCTCAGGGGGGAAATGCATCGCCCCAGACAGCATACCGACTCGATTCACCACACGATGAGCGGGAACCGGAGGCAGCACATCAAAACTTTGATTCAATGCCCAGCCCACGCGGCGAGCAGCCCCGGCTGAGCCAATGCAACGTGCAATGGCTCCGTAGGAAGTCACCCTTCCGCACGGAATCAACCGGACCAGATCGTAGACCGCTTGCGTAAATTCATCTCCGGCTAATCCCGGCATCGTCAAATTTGAATTTGGAGGTAGTGAATTTTCCTTCCCTCCTCGAGCCACATCTGCTCATAAAATGTCTTGACCTCTAACAGGGCTCGAAGTTCCTCAGGAACCCGATGCACCAGATCACCATAGACGTCGGCGCTGTCGTAATTGATTTGATAGCCCGCTTCCAAGTAATTCTCACGGGACAACGCATACAGCAGGGGACTGTCACTCTTTACATGAATCAAGCTATCCGGTTGGAGGATGTTGCGGTAGCGCTGTTCGATGAAAACCGACGATGTGATGCGCTTTGTTCCCTTCTCGTCTTTCGGTTGGGGATCGCTGAAGGTTAGCCAAATTTCACTGACTTCTCCGGGTCCAAAATACCGTTCGATGAATTCAATCTTGGTGCGCAAAAAAGCCACATTTCGGATGTCTTCATCGTTGATGGTTTTGGCACCGCGCCAAACACGTTGGCCCTTGATGTCGACACCGATGTAGTTACAATGGGGATTTTCACGGGCCTGAGCAATGGTGTATTCGCCCTTTCCACAGCCCAATTCCAACACGATTGGATGATCGTTGCCAAAGATCTTTTGAGCCCATTGGCCTTTAAATTCATGGTCCACACCCTGAATCGCCTGTTCCAGTGGTGGTTCAAAGACCCGATCGAAGGTGGCGAGCTCCTTCCATTTTGCCAATTTTCCTTTGCCCATTCAATCAACAAAATTACGGAACTTCGCACCGATGAGCGGTTTTGAATCTTCCCGGCCTGTGGTATTGTTTGCCTTGCTCGATTGGGGCATGGGGCATGCCACCCGAACAGCTCCTTTGATTCAATTCGCATTGGACCAGGGATGGGACGTTCACGTTGGCACCAAAGGCACCGCATTGGCCTTTTTACGCACTCAATTATCGTCTGAATCCATTTCATTCCACACCAAACCTGGTCCGGATATCACCTACTCCAAATGGGGAACCTGGATGAAAATCGCCGCGCAGGTACCTGAGTTTTACCGCAGCATTCGGTCAGAAACGAACTGGACAGCGGAAATAGTTGCCCGTTGTGGAATCACTCACATCGTAAGTGATAATTGCTATGGAGTGCACCATCCGGATATCCCCAGCGTATTGATATCACATCAATTGCAACTCCCCGTTCCAATCGGAGTCGCAGCTATGGCACAGGCCTTTATTCGCAAATGTGCTGCTCCATTTCGATCCGTTTGGATTCCAGACGATGAACGCCTGAAGCTAAGCGGGGAATTGACCGCTCAACATCAGCTCCCACATGCCCGTTATGTGGGTGTTTTGAGCCGCTTGTCTCCCCATGCCACTCCCAGCAGTTACCGAACAGTTGGAATGGTCAGTGGACCCGAACCGCACAGGCAACTAATGGAGTATGCACTGCTCCAGTGGATGACGCAAATCCCCGGGCCATCGCTTCTCATAGCAGGACGACCAGGAGGCGAGGTTGAAGTGTCGGGAAACCTCACGCTGTGGCCGGATCCTTCGGCAGAGGAGTTGGCAAGCGCATTGCTCGGAGCGGACTCCATTGTTTGCCGTTCGGGGTATTCATCGCTGTTGGATTTGGCGGCGCTGGGCAAGCGGGCCGTATTGATCCCGACCCCCGGACAACCTGAGCAACGGCTTTTGGCACGGCATTGGGCACAGGCTTTTGGAATGGCTACCTGCACACAGAAGGAATTGGAATCGGGTGACATCCCCCATGCTACAGGCTCTCCCCCTCACGCAAAGCCCAATTTCCAAGCCCAGCAAGCCTTATTGGATTTGGTTTTGAACACCTAACTTGCCCGCATGGAACAACCGCTCGATGATGCACATTTCATGCGACTCGCCTTGGCCGAAGCTGAACACGCTTTTGAACAAGACGAAGTGCCTGTCGGCGCCATTGTAGTTGCGCGTGATCAAGTCATCGCCCGTGCCCATAATTTATGTGAGCGACTCCACGATTTTACCGCTCACGCCGAAATGCAGGCCTTCACCGCAGCGTCGGAATACCTTGGTGGAAAACACCTCGACCAATGCACCCTGTATGTGACCTTGGAGCCCTGTCCGATGTGCGCTGGCGCAGCCTTTTGGACCCGAGTAGGAAAGATTGTCTTCGGTGCCTCCGATGCAAAGCGTGGATACCAGCGATGGAATAACGCGGCACAACAACACCTAACGCACCCCAAAACCGTTGTTGAGGGAGGAGTTTTGGAAGATGAGTGCAGTGAATTACTCAAAACATTTTTTGCTCAAAAACGAAAGAAGCGCTGAGGAATGTGGGTCCTCGCCCGTCCTGATTAACTTTGTCCTGGGTGCAATCATGCGCCTTCACTCGCAATGCTTGAACTGAACAAAGATTACCTCCAAGTACTCATTGACCGCATTGATGCCGGTCAGGATACGGAGTTGCGAAATTCTTTGGTGGATTTGCACGCAACTGATGTGGCCGAGATCTTAGATCGGCTGAAGTTCGACCAGGCAAACTATTTGTTCCGTTTGCTTGAAAGCGAAGTCAAGGCCGACGTACTCATCGAGCTCGATGAGGAACAACGATCGAATTTACTTCAGGCCATGACGGCAGAGGAGATTGCAGAGGAAGTTCTGGAAAACCTGGATTCGGATGACGCCGCAGATGTGATGTCCGAATTGCCCGACACCAAGGCTGAAGAAGTCATTGGGTTATTGGATGATCCAGAGCAAGCATCGGACATCCGAGACCTCTTGAATTATCCGGAGGGCACTGCCGGTGCCCTTATGGCCAAGGAGTTGGTGAAAGTTCAAGGCGATTGGACTGTAACGCGTGCCATCCGCGAAATTCGCCGTCAAGCCGATGAATTGCATCAGGTCTACACGGTTTATGTTGTGGATGAAAAGGACTGTTTAACAGGCCGATTGAGCTTGAAGCACCTCTTACTCGCAGCCGAAAGCACGCGTTCCAAGATCAAAGAGCTTCAAAAAGAAGATGGCATCATTTCGATTTTGGCCCATGATTCCGCCGACAAAGCCACCAAGTTGATGGAACGGTATGACCTGGTCGCCCTGCCTGTTGTCAACTCGGAAAATAGCTTACTCGGCCGCATCACCATTGACGATGCCGTCGACGCGATCATCGAAGATGCGGAGCGCGACTATCAACTTGCGAGCGGAATCTCCGAGGATGTGGAATCCAGTGACAGTGTCTTGACCTTGACACGCGCCCGTTTGCCGTGGTTGCTTATCGGACTAATTGGAGGTTTGGGGGGAGCGTACATCATCGGAGCTTTTGATATTCACGAAAATGCGAGAATGGCACTTTTCATTCCTTTGATAGCTGCGATGGGAGGAAACGTCGGGGTGCAATCTGCAGCGATTGTGGTACAAGGTTTGGCATCAAGCAGCCTAGGAACGGGGGGCATCGCCAGTCGACTTTCTAAAGAATTGGGGGTGGGATTGATCAACGGAGCGATATGCGCCTTGCTCATTCTGGGGTCCAGCATGGTCTTGGGATTTGGGACATCTCTGAGCATCACGGTGAGCATTGCCCTGCTTTGCGTCATCGTATTTGCTGCGTTGTTCGGGACTTTTGTACCGTTGATGCTGGATCGGTATAAAATAGATCCCGCACTTGCTACCGGACCGTTCATTACAACGGTCAATGACATCATCGGTTTGATGATATACTTTGGTGTGGGCAGTATGATATCTGCGTACCTGGCGTAATGAAACGTATTGCCTTTCTCGATACCGTCCATGCCGTTCTGTGGGATCGGTTGACCCAAGCTGGATGCGCATGTGAACACGCCGAAAACCTGACCAGGGAGGAAATTTTAACCGGTGCCCTGGCTGACCATGTGGGAATTGTCTTGCGGTCCCGGTTGACATTGGACGCAGCAATCATGGATGCCATGCCACGGCTGAAGTGGATCGCCCGCAGTGGAGCAGGCTTGGATAACATTGACATTGAGACCGCAGAAATCCGAGGCATACACGTTTTTTCATCTCCTGAAGGAAATGCTACAGCTGTCGGAGAACACGCGATAGGACAATTGCTCATGTTGCTGCATCAACTCGCAGAAGCGGACCGTCATGTTCGTTCAGGAGGATGGGATCGCGAGGCCCACCGTGGCATCGAATTGGAAGCCCGTACCGTCGGCATCATCGGATTCGGAAACATGGGCCAGTCCTTTGCAAAGCGACTCATGGGCTTTGGCTGCCGGGTCCTGGTTTATGACAAGTACCTTTCTAAGTTCAATGGCCAATATGGCGTGCAGGAAGTGGATATGAAGCGCCTGAATAACGAAGCGGACATCATCTCCCTTCACGTACCCTTAACGTCGGAAACGCAAGGTATGGTGAACGACCAGTGGATCAGCCAATTCAAGAAAACCTTCCATTTGGTGAATACAGCCCGAGGGGAAATCGTCGATACAGGTGCGGTTTTGGATGCCTTAGACCGCGGTCAACTCCTAGGTGCCGCACTGGACGTTTTGGAATTCGAAAAACGAAGCCTCGAAGGGCTCGCTCAACGCCCAGTTCTGTTGGATCGACTGCTCAAGCATCCGCGCACCATTCTCTCTCCACACGTGGCTGGATGGACGACAGAGAGCTATTTTAAATTGAGCAACGTACTTGCCGACAAAATCCTGCCATTCACAAAAAAAAACCCCTGATGATGAATCAGAGGTTCTTGTTGAATTCGTTGTACTCCGCATCCCAATTTGCTTCCACCATTAGGAAACACAAGATTGGGTCTCTTAGTTGTCTGAATTTGTTCGCTCCCGGCTCGAAGCCGAATAGAGGACCTTCAGCGCGGAAGCTTTTCGAAGCTCTTGCTTGACATCCGTTACAATTCCCATTTTCGTGTCTTTGTCCACTTTAAGGGAAACCCACATCTTGCTTTGCTCTGATTCTGCCAAGGTGAGGCGCTCATTGGACACCCAATCTTGAATCATCTCCGGCGAGGAAAAAGCATCATTCAATTGCATGACGGGCTGTGTTCCATACCGGCGATCCATTGGCACTCCAATGTTGACATACCGAATCAAGTGCTTCTTCTCGATTTTGTAAAGCTCAGATGCCTCAGGACGAATCAATCTCACTTTTTCTTCCTCTGTTCGCAGCACCGTGGCCACCATGAAGAAGAACAACAGCATGAAAACGATATCCGGCAGTGAGGCCGTCGAAATCACCGCCATACCACGTTTATTGCCCTTTTTAAACTTTCCCATATCAGTAATAGGTTGATCCTTCACGCGGTTCTGCCTCTGAAATCCTCTGGGGATAAACGGACCGCACCGCAATGATTTTGTCCAATAAAGACCTGTCTTCGGTGTTGCGGTCGTAGAGGTCTTCTAGCTCCTTGTACGTTCGTCCGAATTTGGCAATGGCCAGCTCATCACGCAACTCATTCACAGCTGATTGCAACTCGTTTTGAACCTGCAGATAGGTGTTGTAGGTGGTCGCATTGTCATTTTGCATAGAAATCAAAGCAGAAGGGGGCAGTTCCTTGTAGTCACCTCCCAACAATTCAATCGTGGTCAATTTCTCCTTCCAATTCTCGAGTACCTTCTGGTAATTCTTCTTGCGGTTCTCATCCTCAGCGGCTGCCAGAAATGCTTCGTATTCTGCTATGCGCTGCCTCACGTCCATTTTGCGCACCCACAAACGCTCTGGAAAGGCTGCGTTGGTTTTTCCATTGGCTCCTGTAATCAGCTCCACTTCACGGTTCCTTCCAGCAGTCTCTCGACCAATTGGATGTTCCATGATCCCATCACCGGTTGCGACGAGGAAGTTTTTCGCTTTATCCTTTAAGTCAGAAATGTCAGCAGGCTCGCCTTCCACAAGAAGCGCGTCCAGAAAATTCACCTTTACATTGAAGACATTCTGCTCCTTCGCTTGTGGCACATCGATATCTGGCGGCACAGGCGGTGGCAACTGACGCTTGATTCCTTCGTCCGAATCAATGGTTGTTGTCACCAACCAAAAGATCAGAAGGAGGAACGCGATGTCCGCCATTGAGCCTGCATTGATTTCCTGTAATTCTCGGCGTGCCATGCAGTTCTTATTTCAATGCGCTACTAACTTCTGAAACAACAATGGTCAAAATGGAAATCGTTCCGAGTAGGTAGACGAAATACAAGCCGCCGCCTGCAAAGAGGCTTTCTCCGTTCGTCACGGTAATACCGCTTACTTCGTAGGCATTCAATACACTATCGTCAGCCAAAACATAGAAGCTCAACAAACCAATGACCAAGAAACCCAAGAAACCAACAATGGTTCCCATGACGCTCTTCGGGTCATTCACCAGTTTTAGCACTAGGAATCCCATTCCGAAAAGCACTGCCGCTGCCGCACAAGCGACTCCAACAAAGTAAATGATATAAAACAGGCCGTCGAGTAAGGCACCATATCGTTCTTGGCCTTCTACAAAGGTCTCATCGGATCCGCTGCGCGAAGTGATCATATAACTGAGGACAACCCCAGCTAAGATGACTCCGATACGCAGTACCGACAATCCTAATCGCAATCCTTTATCACCCATGATTTCTTTGAGTTTTGAGGATTACTTACCCTGAAGCTTTCGCTTGTATAACAGGTCAACCAAGTCCATGGAAGCCTCTTCCATGTCCAGGACAATGCTGTCAATTTTAGACAGGATGTAATTGTAGAAAATTTGGAGAATAATCGCCACAATCAAACCGGATACAGTTGTGATCAAGGCGACCTTGATACCACCTGCAACAATGGAAGCGTTGATGGTGTTGGCTTCCGCAATCTTATCGAAGGCAGAGATCATACCGATTACTGTACCCATGAAACCCAACATGGGAGCCAAGGCGATGAACAAGCTAATCCAGCTCAAACCACGCTCCAACTTGGACATTTCTACGCTACCATAATCTTCAATCGCCTTAGCCACTTCCTCGTAGCTACCTGAAGAGCGATCGAGCCCTTGATAGAAAATCGTTGCTACTGGACCCCGGGTGTTTCGGCAAACTTCCTTCGCTGCTTCTTCCCCCCCTTTCCCGAGAGCTTCTTCAATGCCTTCGACCAGCTTCGATGAATTGGTCGTTGCCATATTCAAGTAGATGATGCGCTCAATGGCCAGTGCCAAACCGAGGATCAGACAAATCAATACAAACGCCATGAACGTTGCACCTCCCTCAATGAAATACTTCTTTACGGTTTGGTGAAAGCTTAGTACTTCTCGTTTTTCTTCAGCCGGGGCAGCAGCCACGGGTTCCATAACAGCGGTCGAGTCAACAGCGGTCGAATCAACGGCGATCGAGTCAATAACGGTCGAGTCAGCTGCCATATCCATGGATGCAGAGTCTCCTGCAGCCATTTCCGTTTGGGCTTCCTGAGCTAAAATAGCCATCGGCGCCTGGAGCATCATCATCCCAGCTATAGCAAGGAGAGTAAACAACTTCTTCATGTGAATCAGGTTGGTGTTTTTCTTGATTTTTTTCCGAACCAATCTCGCTGAAGAGACTTGTAGGGGTGCAAATGTAATTCGTTCGGTTGCAAGGTGCAAAGAAATTTGAACCGTCGATTAGAAATTGGAAATCCCATCAATGGCAACTGCCCTTGCAAAAGCTAACTTTGCAGGTATGTACCTCATCGATACCCACACCCACTTGTACCAACCGGCATTTGACAACGACCGGGTAGCCGCCATGGAAAGGTGCGCAGTTGCAGGGGTTCAGAAGCTCTTGCTCCCTAACATCGATACCGAATCCATTCCACGCGTTCACGCCATGATGGATGAATGGCCCGATACATGCTATGGAATGATGGGGCTCCACCCTTGTCACGTCAAACAGAACTCCATGGAAGAGGAGTTAGCGGCATGTGAGCATGCCTTGCGAAATTCCGGACGCCGTTACGTCGCGGTGGGTGAAATCGGATTCGATCTGCATTGGGATAAAACGACAATACGGGAGCAACACACTGCATTCAAACGTCAAGTAGCATGGGCTAAAGAGTTCGAATTGCCCGTTGTAATTCATGTTCGCGAGGCTTTTGATGCCATGTTCGAGGCACTGGATCACCTCAATGACACAGGGTTACGGGGAGTCGTGCATTGCTTCACTGGGACACTGGAACAGGCAAAACGTGTCCTGGCCTATGGTGATTTTTATCTCGGCATTGGCGGCGTTTCAACTTACAAGAACGGCGGATTGGATGCTGTGCTGCCTCACGTTCCCCACGACCGCGTTATCTTAGAAACCGATAGCCCTTATCTCGCGCCCGTTCCACACCGAGGAAAACGCAACGAATCGTCCTACACCGCAATCGTTGCGAAACGCTTAGCTAATTTATGGGAAGTACCCATTGAGCAGGTCGCTCAGAGAACCACCGATAACGCGCAGCGGTTGTTTAGTTTAGAGGTGCACTGATTCGGCCCATGTCTTGCTACTTTTGATTCCTCATGAATTCCATCCAAGACTCCAACATCCTCATTTTATACACCGGTGGCACCATCGGCAGTGTACAGACGGCGGAAGGAGGCCTGGCTCCTCTGGACTTTTCTGAAATCTACCGACATGTTCCGGAATTGATCCAAGATGAACTGACGCTGGAGACCTTTTCGTTCGAACCGCCGATTGATTCTTCAAACGTCGGACCCCAGCACTGGGCTCAGCTGGCTTCCATCATTCGTGATCGGTACCATGAGTTTGACGGATTTGTAATTTTACATGGAACAGATACCTTGGCCTACACGGCATCAGCGTTGAGTTTCATGCTCGAAGGGCTGCATAAACCCGTTGTTTTGACGGGCAGTCAATTGCCGATTGGATTGCCTCGAACAGATGGTCGGGAAAACCTCTTGACGGCAGTGGAAATTGCCCGTACCCGTCTTTTGGATGCCCCAATGATCCAAGAAGTCGCGGTGTATTTTGGTTCATCGTTGTACCGTGGTAACCGCACGCACAAGGAAAGTGCA
>DBBR01000027.1:0-914 GCA_002292325.1 Flavobacteriales bacterium UBA979
GGCGATTTCACTGCTGATGCTCGCCACAGGGAAACTCTCTTCCACGATAACGAGTCGGTTGGTTTTTTGAATGCTCTGGATGATGGTGTCCAAATCAAGCGGACGAATGGTCACCAAATCGATGATTTCCACCTCGATGCCTTCCTTCTCCAATTCGTCTGCAGCAGCATGGACCGTTTTTAAAATCTTTCCGAACGATACAATCGTACACGCATCTCCTTTTCGACGAATGTTGGCCTTTCCAATTGGGACGAGGAATTCACCGTCTGGAATGAGGCCTTTGTCGCCGTACATTTTTTCGCTTTCCATCACCAAAACGGGGTCGTTATCTCGGATGGCGCTTTTGAGCAGGCCTTTCGCTTCGTATGGAGTAAAGGGTGTGACGACCTTCAATCCGGGGATGGAGGCGTACATAGATTCAAAGGATTGGCTGTGCGTTGCACCGAGTTGACCGGCCGTTCCGTTGGGGCCTCGGAATACAATCGGTACGTGGTACTGGCCACCGCTCATCTGCAACATTTTCGCAGCGTGATTGATGATTTGATCTGCCGCCAAAACGGCAAAGTTCCAGGTCATGAACTCGACGATTGGACGAAGTCCATTCATCGCTGCTCCTACAGCAATTCCTGAGAATCCCAATTCAGCAATGGGGGTATCAATGACGCGTTCTGGACCGAATTCTTCCAGCATCCCTTTGGAAGCTTTATATGCTCCGTTGTATTCCGCGACTTCCTCGCCCATCAAAAAGACGCTGGAATCCCTTCGCATTTCCTCGCTCATGGCCTCGGCCACTGCTTGTCTGTATTGAACTTCGCGCATGCGTGTACCCTTTTGAATTGGTCGGCAAAGATAAGTCAACAAACAATGGAACAAAACCCAGAAGTTTATCGGTCGATTTCGGCTGAATTTTTTTT
>DBBR01000027.1:1027-17941 GCA_002292325.1 Flavobacteriales bacterium UBA979
AACACAGAATTCGATTCTTCAGGGGTGCAGTACATCGTCAATCCATACGATGAATGGTACGCGTTGGTACGCGCCATTGAACTGAAAGAAAAAAATGGAGGGACAGTGACCACGATAACGGTAGGTGATGCAGGATGTGATCCGATCATCAGAAAAGCATTGGCCATCGGAGCTGATGACGCCGTTCGGATTGATGCGCTGCCAACCGATGCGATGCAAGTTGCGCAACTGATCGCAGAGCATGCCCGCAGCGGAGGTTACGACATCATTTTGTGTGGAAAGGAAACCATCGACCACAATGGAGCGGTTGTACCAGCGATGGTTGCAGAAATGTTGGATTGTGGATTTATCTCGAACGCGACCCAGTTAGACGTGGATGGTGGTCAAGCGACATTGAAGCGAGAAGCTGCAGGGGGAGAGGAAATCATGGAAGTTCAATGTCCATTTGTTTTGAGCGCCGCCAAAGGAATGGCAGAGCAACGCATTCCAAACATGCGGGGCATCATGTCGGCCCGAACAAAACCGTTGACGGTTGAGTCAGCAGAATCGACACCGTCTACAACAATCAGCCAATTCACTTTGCCCCCTGAAAAAGGCGCATGCAAAATGATCGATGCAGAACGTCCAGAAGAACTCATTCGTTTGCTTCGTGAAGAAGCCAAAGCCATTTAAGCCATGTCAGTATTAGCAATTATCTCAACCAAGAATGGGGCCGCGACGAAGGCGGGATTGGAAGCAGCAAGTTATGCTGCTGCATGGGCTCGAGCTCAGGGCAGTGAAGCGATTGCCATCGCCGCTGGACCCTTGAGCAACGCAGAGGCCTTAGGCGCCACCGGAGTCGCACGGATCCTCCATCATGCAGAAGAAGTAACAGATAGTGGACAATGGGCTAAGTTGGCGACCGCTGCGTCCGAGTCTGTCGGTGCAATAAGTGTCGTAGCAAGTCATGATCCGTTTGGCCGAGCCGTAGCGCCTCGGGTAGCTGTAAGACTCACAGCTGGACTCGTAGCAGGAGTGACTGAATTACCCGAAAACGGGACCGTTCGCAAAAACGTGTTTTCTGGCAAGGCCATGGCAGATGTGGACGTATCAACTTCAAAGTCGGTTTACACCATTACACCCAACGCTTTTGGAATCACTTCCGATGGCAGTGGTGCAACAACGGAGGTGTTTTCTGCGGAGTTGGGTGTGGCAAAAGAAGTCGTCAAAGGTTTTGAGGCGGCGAGCGCAGACGGCCAAGTTCCTTTGCCAGAAGCAGAGCTCGTCGTGAGTGCTGGAAGAGGATTGAAAGGGCCAGAAAACTGGGGGATTGTGGAGGAGCTGGCTCAATCGCTTGGTGCGACTACGGCCTGTTCACGTCCCGTCTCGGACATTGGCTGGCGTCCGCATCACGAGCATGTCGGACAAACGGGCATAACGATCCGTCCGAATTTATACATCGCTGCGGGCATCTCAGGTGCAATCCAGCACTTGGCCGGAGTGAACCAATCCAAGGTAATCGTCGTCGTGAATACCGATCCGGAGGCTCCCTTTTTCAAGGCAGCTGATTATGGAATTGTTGGAGATGCATTTGAGGTTTTGCCAAAGTTGACCGCAGCAATTAAAGCTCTGGATAGCTAATCGCTGCAGAGTATGTACCTTTAACCCAACGCCTCAGAGATGAAAAAGGTAGAAGTTGAAGTTTCTGATATCGCCTTGAGCGGTTCGTCCTCCGGAGCATATGCCATGGTGCTTGGAGAGGTCGTGGGATCGAGGAAGCTGCCAATTGTCATTGGGGGCTCAGAGGCACAAGCCATCGCGATTGAAATCGAGAAGATGAAGGCATCGAGACCGCTAACCCATGACTTATTAAAATCAGCGCTCGAAACATTTGCCATCCAAGTGACTGAAGTGGTCATCTACAATATGGTGGAGGGTGTATTCTTTGCTAAGCTGCTTTGCGTCTCCGGAAGCCAAGAAGAGGAAATTGATTGCCGGCCAAGTGATGCTGTTGCCATTGCCTATCGTTTTGGTTGTCCCATTTACTGTGCGGAGCAAGTGCTGAAGATGGCCGGGATAGGACCTGAAGAAATGGAGCGTGTGGAGGAAGCTGAAGCGAGCGCAGAAATTGAAGTCGCGCCAGAGGAGGAGGTCAAAGAGCGTTCAACCAAAGCACTGAAGAAAGAATTAAAACAAGCGATTGCGAGGGAGGACTACGAACTAGCTTCACGCTTGCGAGACCAAATCGAAGGGCGTGAAAACACCCAATCAGAATCCTAAAGGAATGAATTCACCGCGCGTTAGCATCATTATGGGATCCGCAAGTGACCTGCCAGTCATGGAAAAAGTGGCAGAAGTGCTGGAAGAATTGGGGGTTCAATCGGAAATGACAGTGGTTTCAGCCCACCGCACTCCTGAACGCATGTTCGAACACGCAGAACAAGCTGCCAACCGAGGAATCCAGGTGATTGTTGCCGGTGCAGGCGGAGCAGCCCACCTCCCAGGAATGACAGCTTCCCTGACCCACTTGCCGGTCATCGGCGTGCCGATTCACAGCAGCAACTCCATTGATGGTTGGGATTCAGTTCTGAGTATTTTACAAATGCCTGCTGGTGTTCCGGTAGCCACCGTAGCTTTGGATGGTGGGCGCAATGCGGGTATTCTGGCGGCTCAAATCGTAGGTACTTCAGACAAACAGGTCGCCCAAAGATTGATTGCCTTCAAAGAATCATTGAAAGCAAAAGTGATGAATTCCATTGAACAGGTGGAAAACCATCGCGCCAAACAATAAGGCTCGATGGACCAACACACGTTCGCTTCGTTTGATCCTTCTTCCCTGAGTGGAAGGGATTTGCATGGTAAGCTTTTGGGCGGCATTGCACCTCGACCGATTGCATTTGCAAGCACGGTTGACGCAGATGGCCAGCCCAATTTGGCTCCATTCAGTTATTTCAATGTCTTTTCTGCCCAACCCCCCGTTGTTATTTTCAGTCCGGCACGACGCATGAAGGACAACACCACCAAACACACGTTGGAAAACGTTTTGGCGGTGCCAGAAGTGGTGATCAACCTGGTGGACTATGCCATGGTCCACCAATGCTCTTTGGCAAGTGCCGACTTTGCGCGCGGTGTGAGTGAATTCGCCAAAGCCGGTCTCACGCCATTGGCCTCGGAGACGATTCAACCGATGCGGGTTGCAGAAAGTCCTGTGCAACTCGAATGCAAAGTGCTGCGCGTGGATTCTTTGGGGGAAGCCGGCGGAGCAGGGCAGCTCGTGGTATGTCAAATTCAACGCCTGCATTTTAGATCCGATGTCTTGAATGAGAACGGTCAGCCAGACCCTCATGCATTGGACTTAGTGGGCCGATGCGGTGGTAACGCCTATGTTCGGGCTTCGGGTGATGCATTGTTCGAAGTGCCTAAACCACTTGTAGCACCGGGCATTGGAGTTGATTCCTTGCCTATTGAAGTCCAGCGAAGTCAGGTTTTGACGGGCAATGACTTGGCGCAACTTGGCGCATTACTGCACGTGCCAGATGAGACCGAGGTGAATGACTTTAAGCTGCTCGAATTATCGGAATTGTTCATGGAGCATGAAGGGGATGGAGTAGCGTTGGAACATGCGATACATACGTTTGCAGCCGAGTGCATTGAACGCAATCAGGTTGAAGATGCCTTGAAGGCGGTGCTCACGTTCAACCTAGGTTGAGAAAAAACGGAAGGAGCAGGGGCAAAGTTCGATTCCACATAATACCTTCGCGTTATGAGTTTTGAAATGAAAGGGAAGATCAAGAAGATCTTCGATCAGCAGGATTTTCCAAGTGGATTTTATAAGCGAGATTTCGTAATCACTACGGAAGATCAATACCCACAGGATGTGAAGTTTACGGCGACCAAAGAGCGCACGGAACAAGTCACGAAATATGCCGAAGGCGATGCGGTTTTGGTCAAATTCGATATCCGAGGCCGTGAGTACAACGGCAATTTCTATGTGGATTTGAATGCATGGCGTGTGGATCCCGGTCAGGGAGCAACGCCCTCATCTGGAGCAGCTCCAGCGGTGTCTAATGCACCTTTGCCGGAAGTTCCTCCCATGGCGGCTTCGGGAGACGACGAGGACGATTTACCGTTCTGACCCCACCTTCTTAATCCCGCTAAGCAAATAAGCCATGGCCCCCAATTTGAACCGTACCCTCCCAAATTGGGGCAGCGAAGAACTGCACACGGCTCAATTGGACAATGGATTCCGCGTGATCTACAAACAAGTTGATCGGCCGGTGACCCATTGTGGGTTGGTCATCAACGCCGGAACACGGGATGAAGTAGTGGCCAATGGAGAGGCCGGTGTGGCGCACTTCATTGAGCATACGTTATTCAAGGGGACGAAGAATAGAAAAGCTTTTCATATTCTGAATCGACTGGATTCCGTGGGAGGAGAGTTCAATGCCTATACATCGAAGGAGGACACGTGGATTTACGCTGCCTTTTCGGAGCAACACCTTGAACGGGCCATTGAACTGATCGCTGATATCACGTTTGAGGCCACGTTTCCCTCGAACGAAATCAAAAAAGAACGGGATGTCATTTTGGATGAGCTCAATGCTTACCGCGACAGTCCCTTGGATTCCATTTTTGACGAATTCGAAGAACGTTTATTCGAAGGGCATCCCATGGGCGGGAATATTCTTGGGAATGAGGCATCCGTTTCAAAAATGAGCCGCGATGTGATTGAGCAATTCGTCAATCGCCATTACCACCCGAATGAAATGGTGTTCAGTGCGGTAGGTGCGACACCGTGGAAAAAGGTGCTCCGATACTGCGAGAAACATTTCGGACGGATCGCCCCAAGTGTCGCCACGTTGAATCGCAGCCATTTCGGAGGCCGTGCACCGTTTGATTTGCGTTTAAAGAAAGACATCCATCAAGTTCATCATGTCATGGGTCAATTGACGCATGGAAGCAACCATTCAGACCGGTTGGGATTGGCGCTATTGGCAAATCATTTAGGGGGCCCAACCATGAACAATAGACTCAGCCTCAATGTCCGAGAAAAGCATGGCATGGCGTACAACATTGAATGTGCCTATTCGCCTTACAGTGACGTGGGTGTGTTCAGTGTTTACTTCGGAACAGACAAGCGCTTGCACAAAAGAGCAGAGTCGCTGGTGCGCAAGGAATTGAAAGCGCTGCGAGAGAAAAAACTGGGAGTGCGTCAATTGCACGACATCAAACAGCAAATCGTCGGCCACGTAGCACTATCCCAGGATTCTGGCAACAGTGTGATGACGAGTTTGGGGAAGAGTTATTTGCTCTATGACCGAGTAGAGCGGCTAGAATCTGTTTTTGCAGCCATTGAGGCCATCACGTCCGATGATGTTTTGCGCTTGGCCAATGACGTACTCGATGACGCTACTTGGAGTCATCTGGTCTACGAGAATTAATTGCGTGAAATGCGGTGCATGTCGTTGTTTTCCGCTTCGATGCGGTTTTTTACAGCCCTTATTTTAAGGGCAATGCCGGCCCATTCACGCTGATTGAGTTTCAACAAGCGTGTAACAGCTTCGTCATCGTTGTCGGCGCCAAGGGCGACGTCTTTCAAATAGCTGTATCCGAATTTTTCCAACCATTCAACCGCTCGCGCATCTCCCTCTGAACCCCTGACCAAGGCCATGAGGTGAGGTTGTGCGTTGCTCATAAGCCATGAGCGTGCAGATTCCACGTGTTGCAATGCATGGCATGTCAATGCCAGTTCTGGATATCCATTGGACATGAGCCAGTCTCGAATTTCTTGGTTGCCTGATATGGCTTCTCCCCATGCCAATAAAACTTTCGCTGGATATTCCATTCTGCCAAGATAAGCGGGGGTACCTTTGCCAGCAAGTGAGCAATCAACCTGCCTCAGAGAACGTCGATATGTTCTCTTCTCAATTTTGGATTCTATGCACGAGCACTGTGCTTTTCATGGCGAGCTTCGGCATGATCATGCCCGAGCTCCCTGGATTTTTGGCGGGATTGGGTCGGCCAGATTTAATCGGCTGGATTGTTGGGCTATTCACTGTGGGGGCGTTTGCTTCTCGATTTCTGAGCGGGCGGATAGCGGATCGAGCGGGCCGAAGGCCTGTGATGCTATTTGGAACGTGGGTCACGATGCTGGCCGGTTTGGGCTACGTCGCTGTTGGGGCGTTCCGGAATGAAACCATGTGGAGCGGGGTTCCGGTCGCGGTTTGGATGTTCCTTGCATTGCGGTTGCTCCATGGAATGAGCACGGGATTTAGACCGACCGGCACGACCGCACTGTTAACGGACATCACACCACTCAAGCGCCGAGGAGAGGCATTGGGTTATTTGGGTGTTGCCGGGAATGCGGGCATGGCTGGAGGTCCGGCCATCGGAAGTTGGCTTACGGTTGAATACGGGTACAATGCCATGTTCATTGCCTCGACTTTATTGGGGTTGATTGCGTTGCTGATGACACTGCGGCTGCCTGAGACGCTGCCCAACGGGAGAAAAGTTGAATGGTCTGATTTAAATGTATTCAAAGGCGGGGTCTTGGACTGGTCATCTTGGCCGGCAGCGTTGGCCTTGCTTCCAGTTGCTTTTGCATTTGGAACGTTTTTAACGATTTCACCAGATTTTGTGGGTTCATT
Source organism: Flavobacteriales bacterium UBA979 (assembly GCA_002292325.1). Classification (GTDB taxonomy): domain Bacteria; phylum Bacteroidota; class Bacteroidia; order Flavobacteriales_D; family Sanyastnellaceae; genus UA16. Next base: position 7,654 of record DBBR01000027.1, read on the forward strand.
GGGTTATGTGTACAAGGGTACATTCAACACCATCATTGTTGCGGCGTCAATTTCCATGCGACTTATTGCGGGTCGGGCCTCCGATCGGTATGGTCGAGTGCCTCTTTTACTCATCGGTGGAGCGATGCTCGCTGCTGGAATGTTTGGCTTGTCGGTTGCTGAGACCAAATGGACTGCTGCGTTGGCTGGCATTGTTTATGGAATGTCCGTCGGGATCAATATGCCGGCGATTATGGCTTGGACCGCGGACCTTGCTAAGCCCGGTCGGGTAGCGCTTGCAATGGGCACAATGTTGATGTCGCTTGAGATTGGAATTGGCGTGGGCGCGGTGTTTTCGGGACATCAATTTCAGGGTGACCTTGAGGTTATCCCGTCTTTGTATGCAGCCGCAGGCGTATTTGGATTGATGGGCTTTGGGGTGCTGCTCCTCTTCAGAAATCGACTCAACGACCCAGGGGCAGGCCATGGATGATCGCAAGAACACGGAAATCTGTACTTGTTGAAATGAACGTGAAAAGGTGGAAAAGTGCTTTTCTATGACGTTGCAACATGCACTTCTTCCAACGTTCTTTGCAGTATGCAAGACCTCATGGTTCAACTGGAGACCGCACGCCAAGAGCGGGTGCAAACGCTGAAAGAATTTATGCGTTTGAAGAATGAATTGGCACGTGCACAGCGTCGTTGTGATGAACTACGCGCGGAGAACGGCAGCCTAAAGCAAGCTTTGCTGGTAACTGAAAACGAGTTGCAGACGTTGCATGCCTACGCTGCCGAAGCGACGATGTGATTTTAAAGAAAAGAGAGAGAAGCGAGCGTGAGCTCGCTTTTTTTTTGATTCAACTTTCGCTTGAAACCGTTTCATCGCTTCATTCCAGGCCTGCGCTTGACACCGGGAAACTGCGGTCCACCTTTTTGAACAAACCTTGAAGCACCTTGCCTGGACCAACTTCAACGACCTCCGTGGCACCCAATTCGACCATGCGATGCATGCTTTGCGTCCACCGCACCGGCGCAGTTAACTGTGCGATGAGGTTTTCACGGATCTTACTCGGATCGGTTTCAGGTTGTGCGTGCACATTTTGAACGACCGGGCATTGTGGTGCTTGAAATGGCGCAGAAGCAATGGCGTTGGCTAACCGTTCCCGAGCCGATTCCATCAAAGGAGAATGGAACGCTCCTCCGACAGGTAAAATCAATGCTCTTCGGGCACCAGCTTCAGTCAAGGCAGCACAAGCCGATTCAATCGCTGAAACCTCACCGGAGATGACCAGTTGCCCTGGACAATTGTAATTCGCTGCTACGACGATTCCCGGCGTATCGGCACAGATTTCTTCGACAACTTGATCCTCTAAGCCCAATACCGCCGCCATGGTACTGGGCGCTTCATCACATGCAGCTTGCATGGCTTGTGCACGCTCAGAGACCAGCTGAAGTCCATCTTCAAACGACAAAGCTCCGGCGGCGACCAAGGCTGAAAATTCCCCCAAACTGTGTCCTGCAACAACTCCCGGGTCAAACTTGCTGCCCAAGGACTCCGCGAGTAAGACGGAATGCAAAAAGATCGCCGGCTGGGTAACGGAAGTTTGCTTGAGGTCTTCGGCAGAGCCTGTGAACATGGTTTGTGCAATGTCAAATCCCAAAAGGTCATTGGCTTGCTGAAATCTTCCTTTGATGGCTGCGGAGTGGTTGTAGAGGTCCTGTCCCATTCCGGAGAACTGGGCACCTTGGCCCGGAAAAACAAATGCTTTCATCGGTGTTGTATCGTGTGAATGTGCGTGCAAAAATAGCGGTCAGACTTTAATGGAAATGCCCACAGATAGCACTTGCTTGAGCTGCAAACCGGGTCCGAGGTTGGGAACTTCCACTTGGTCAATGATTTCGGGAGATTTGGTCAAGGTGATGTCGTCGTCATAAATCATGGTAACGCTGATGGAGGTGGTCAACCAGGGATTGACTTTCAACAGCAATACGTGATCGGAATAGATGTCAATGTTTTGTGGGTCGTTCAGAAAATTCGAAAAGAGATCCAACCGAATGGCGTAAGACACATCCTCCGAAAATGACTTTGTGAAATTCATTTTAAGATAACCTCCAATTTCATACCGTTGCCTCTCTCCTGGTTGCACTCCAAATGCGCCAGCAGCAGAAAGCGAGTCGTCCAAAACCCACGTTGCTTTGAATGTGATAGGGGCCATGAAAACGGTTAATCCACCGTCGGTCTGTTTGTAGTCCATCCCCGCAGCGATCACTCCATATCCGGGTGCCATGAAGTTTGAATTCAAGAGGTTTTTCGCGGGAATGCCGTTTTCAAGCCCATAGCCGGGTGCAAACTGCGAACGGAAGTGGGCCATGCAAGTGAGGAAACCCGACGGCGTAATGCGATATCCCAGTTTGGTGGACCATTCGATCCGGTCATCGGTCTTGATAATGACGCGGTCTTCTGGTCGGTGCAGCAGACCGTAAGCTAAATGCAATTCGGAATCCCATCCAAATCGGCCTCGGTCCACGTTCCAATTCTGATCAAATTTGGTGAGCAGGGATAAATTGCTTTGGCCGCCCGCCGCCCAATTGCTCAATTGAACTTGACTAAAATGCACATGAAATTGCCCCGTACGGATGTACAGTAGGGTGTCATTGGAGGGTGCAGCTGAATTTCGCAGCGCCTTTTCCTCTTCCGGGGTCAATTTTGTACTGATCGTCTGTGCCCACATGCCAGCATGGGTCAGGGAGATGAAAACGAGGACAACAAAAAATCTCATTCGCTCAAAATTGGTTCTAAGTGTAACACGGTTCCTGCGCCTTCGATGGCAACGAAAATTTCACCTTGCGCATTGCGAGCGATGTCTCGAACGCGGCCAAAGCCATCCAGCAATCGCTCTCGGCTCGTCACGCGTCCTGATTCAACTTCGACGCGCTCGAGGTATTCAAAACTCAAGGAGCCAACAAGCAAATCGGTCTGCCAACTTTCAGGCCAAGGGCCTCCGTAAACCATTTCCATGCCACATGGACCAATGGATGGGAGCCAATAGTGAATCGGTTGTTGGAGCCCCACCATGGCAGTGTCTCGGGTGATGATGGTTCCGACATAATTGCGACCAAAGGTGATCTTCGGCCACCCGTAATTCCGGCCTTTTCGGGCAACATTCAATTCATCGCCGCCTTTGGGTCCGTGTTCGTGCGTCCAGATTTCCCCGCTTATTGGATGGGCAATCATGCCTTGCGGATTTCGGTGCCCCCACGACCAAATGCTGGGGCGCGCGTTGGGTTCGTTTAGAAATGGATTGTCTTTGGGAATGCTCCCATCGGGGTTGAACCGGTGGACCTTGCCGGGGGACGTCGATAGGGTTTGAGGGTGCACATCACGCATCCCTCGTTCACCGCATGTCAAGTAGAGTTTGCCATCTCCTCCGATTGCTACTCGGCTTCCATAATGCCGATGGGTTTTCTCATAAGGTTCCGCTACGAATAATTCCTCCCAATTGTTGAATGAGTCGCCTTGGTCATTCCAAGGAGCACGTATCAAGGCAGTCGCAGAGTAGTCAGGATCTCCTGGCTTGTTTTTGCTGTAGGTTAGGTAAATCCATTCGTTCCCTGACGTGGAATCGTTCCAATGCATGACGTCCATTAAGCCACCTTGACCTTTGACATGCATGTCGTTTGGCAGCCCATCCAGCGCGTGAAGTTTTCCGGCTGACAACTTCCATATACGCCCTTCGCGCTCGGTAATAAGTAAAGTGGTGTCGTCGACGAAGTCCATTCCCCACGGTGTCTCCAAACCACTGACCAGGGTGTTCACACGAATGCGCAGATCTGTGCTTTGAATTTCGTCGGGTGGAGTCGGACTGAATCCTCTTTCCGAGGCTGCTTGCTCGAGCAAAAAAGCAGAAAGGGTGTTGATGTCATCCGCACTCAGCGTTTCAGCGTAACCGGGCATGCCAAGGAGTGGATAACCGTCGCGGATGATCCGTTGGATATCCTGTTCGGAACTGCCGAATTTCCACTCGCGGTCGATGAAGTCTCGGCCTTTCGGTCCGTGGCAGCTGCTGCACCACTGGCTATAAACTTGAGGGGCGACCTGCTCGGCAGGTGGCCCTGATTCGTTAGTCTGCCACGTAAGGGCCGCAGCGACAATGCCAATGGGAATGAGTAGAATAGTGGGGTAGCGCATGGCGGTGAGTCTAACGTAGTTTGCGAGCGACAAGTTGAATGATTTCAGCGGGTCCCTGATGGTATGGTCCTTCGTTCAATTCAACGGATTTCTGTTGCATCAGAGAAACATCAAGTTCCTGAAAATCTTCGGATAACATGTGTTCGGTGAAAAGCATTTTTTCATCCCTGGGACCTCCTGAAGCCTTCCCGAGCTGTTCCGCATGAAAACCCTCCAGCAAGAGCGTTCCTCCTGGACGAAGCCATTGCATGGCTCGGACATGAAACGGCTTCCTGAGGGGTTCTGGCATGTGAGCATAAAACAATCCGACGACATCATAGCCTTCCTGTCGACCTTGAAACTGGAATGCGTCAGCATGCGTGGCTTGGACTTGGACTCCAGCATTATGCGCCCAACGCAAACATGTCGCCGTGGCAACATGGCTTCCGTCAAAGGCCGCTACTTGCCATCCGGTTTTTGCTGCCCACAGAGCATTCCTGCCCTCGCCTTCGCACGGGAGCAGCACATGGGTACCCGGGCATTCGGCCAATTGTTGCGCCCAAAAAGGAGTGGGTTCGAAGCCATAGACGCCCTCCTCTTCATATCGCTCATCCCAAAATCGATGCATTTCCCGAAATTCTGAAGAAATTGGAGGATTTTCACCGCTGTTCGTGTTAGTTTGCTACAAATCCATTGTTTATGACACACCGTGTACTTCCTCAATCCCCTGCGAAGGAAATCATCGAACAGTCCTTTTTGGCCTTGCGCCAGCGAGCTCCACGCCAGCGACAATTGACAGCGCGGGAGCGGATTCAGCGGTTGGATGCACTTTACGATGAAGTTTGGCGACGTCGGGACGACCTGAAAGCGGCGATGTGGGCAGATTTTAGAAAACCGCCGGAGGAAGTGGATTTAACGGAAATCTTCGTCATCAAAAGCGAAATCAAAGAGGTTAAAAAGAGACTTAAATCATGGATGAAGCCTCGGCGGGTTCCAGGCGGCTTGGCACTCTTGGGATCGGTGTCTTGGGTAAAGCCAGAAGCCAAAGGGGTTGCTTTGATTATCGCTCCTTGGAATTATCCCATGCAGCTGATGTTTCGGCCCCTGGTGGCTGCGGTTGCAGCGGGGTGCACGGTCATGCTCAAACCTTCAGAAGTGACCGCGCATACGGCGCAGGTTATTGCTGAAATTGTATCGGTCGTATTCGATGAAAACGAAGTGACGCTGATTCAGGGAGGGGCGGAAACCGCCACCGAGCTCCTGGAAATGCCATTCAACCACATCTACTTTACGGGATCTCCGGCGGTAGGAAAAATTGTCATGAAAGCTGCAGCACAACATCCATGCAGTGTGACGTTGGAGTTGGGTGGTAAATCCCCGGTGATCGTGGACGATTTGAAATCGCTCAAGTCAGCCGCTCAAAAGATTGTTTGGGCCAAACTCTCCAATGCAGGTCAGATTTGTGTTGCACCGGATTACGTTTTTGTACCCGCTCATCGAGAGCAGGATTTGATCGACGCATTGAAAACGGCCATGCTCGAATTGTATCCAGGCAATGTGGCTGAGAATAAAGACTACCAGCGCATTGCCGCACCAAGGCATGCAGACCGTATCAATCAGCTCGTCGAGGATGCTCTGCGCAGGGGGGCCAAATTGGTTCACGGTGGACAGACAGATGTTGAGGGGTGCCTTGTCGAGCCGACGATTCTCGCAGAACTTGCCGATAATTCAGAGGTGATGCAGGACGAGATTTTTGGTCCGGTCCTTCCCATTGTGCCTTACACTCACTTCGATGAGGTGGTTGAGGCGGTGAATGCTCGGCCCACACCTTTAGCCTTGTACATCTATAGCAAGCGCAAAGCATTTGTCAACGAAGCACTCGAGCGCATGCAGTCGGGTGGGGCGAGTATCAACAATTGCGTGATTCATGTGTCAAGCAACCACCTTCCATTTGGAGGTTTGGGAAACAGCGGCATTGGTTCAGGCCACGGTGAGCATGGATTCAAAGAGTTCACACATTTTCGTGGAGTATATGAACAACGGTTTGATGGGGCGGGTGCTTGGTTGATGCCGCCGTATACACCTTGGAAAACGAAGTTAATCGATCGCTTGCTCCGTTGGTTATGAATGCCATGAAACGATTGGCTTTGGTCCTTTGGGTGTGGCTGGGCTGCGCTCAAGTTTTTGCTCAGTCTTTTGTCGACCGAGTCGATCCGCCTTTTTGGTGGACGCATATGCCGATGGACACGGTCCAAATCATGGTTCACGGTGATCGTGTTGCGCAACTTGCACCAGTCGTAGACTATCCCGGGGTAAGCATTGCCCGTGTTGCGCACGGTGATGGTCCGAATTACGCTTTCATTTACCTGGTCATCCAGCCCGATGCTCAACCCGGGACGCTCCTCATTCAATGGCGTGATGCGACCAGTCGCAAAGGAAAGACCGTCGGACGAACGCCATTTGAATTGAAAGAACGTCCATTGCGTGAAATCAAGGGATACGATGCTTCGGATGCCATCTACCTCATCACCCCAGATCGGTTTGCCAATGGCGATTCTGCGAATGACGAATTGCCGGGAATGCTGGAAGGCCGGGATAGACGAGACGATCACGGCAGGCATGGAGGCGATATTGCTGGCATTAGACAGCATCTCGACTACATTCAGGGCATGGGCTTCACGGCGGTTTGGCTCAACCCAATTCTCGAAAACAATCAACCACAGTGGTCTTACCACGGCTATGCGACCACCGACTACTACCGCGTTGACCCGCGGTTCGGAACCAATGACGAATACGCGGCCTTGGTCGATGCTGCTCGGGACCAAGGTGTCAAGATTATCATGGACATGATCATGAATCATTGCGGCTCTGAGCATTGGTGGATGGATGACCTTCCAACCGAGGATTGGATCAACAACAGGGGTGAATACGCGCAAACCACCCACCGTCGGACGACGCTTCGGGATCCTTATGCCGTGGAGCGCGATAAGGCCGGTTTTGTAGACGGTTGGTTTGTCAAGGAAATGCCTGATTTGAATCAACGTCAACCGCTCTTGGCTGACTACTTGATTCAGAACACGATTTGGTGGATCGAGTTTTTGGGTGTTAGCGGGATTCGGATGGATACGTATCCCTATTCTGACGCGGATTTTATGGCCAGATGGACGTGTGAGGTGATGGCGGCATACCCGAATTTTAATGTATGCGGTGAAGAGTGGAGTTTGAATCCGGCGGTTTTAGCCTACTGGCAAGCGGGCAAAGACAATGCAGATGGATATGTATCGTGCCTGCCAGGTCTGTTGGATTTCCCGCTGCACCACGCTTTGATGCAGTGCTTGAATGAAACAGAATCATGGCATTCGGACTGGGTTCGTTTGTATGAAATGTTGGGCAATGATTTTTTATATCCGAATGCTTACAATCACATCATATTCCCGGACAACCATGACATGAGTCGGGTGCACACTCAGCTCGGGGAGGACGTGAATCTGACGCGATTGGCGACGTACTTTTTTGCTACCACACGGGGCGTTCCGCAGTTTTATTACGGGACGGAAATCTTGATGTCCAATGCCGGTGACGACAGTCATGGCAACATTCGCAGTGACTTTCCTGGTGGATGGGCCTCCGATAAAACAAATGGATTCATTCAAGCAGGTTTATCAACCGAGGCCGTTGATTTTCAGAGTGAAATGAGGTCACTGCTGCAATGGAGGCGCGACTCGGAACCGATTGCAAGCGGCGCACTGGTTCATTATGTGCCAGAAGGTGGTGTTTATGCGTATTTCAGGGTGGGGGAAGAACAAACGGTGATGATCGTACTGAATAAATCTTCAGAAGCGGTCACGTTGGACCTCTCAGATTATGAAGAGACCTTGGAAGGTGCGAGGCGCATCCGCAATGTGATCTCCGGTGAAGAACGAGATGGGGACTTGCTCGAAGTGCCTGCGTGGGGTGCGCTGGTCTTTGAGGTCTTGGAATGAGTCCCTTCTGCTGGATGTTAATTGGGAGACTTTTGGAATTCTCATGAGGTTAAAATCCATACATTGTCCTTCAAAATGATGACATGCTTCGATTCACTGCTCCTGCTTTATTGATGTTCATTTTCATTGGGGTCACGCATCCGACTGCTTATTCTCAGGCGACTCATGAAGGAGGATCACCGCAAGATTGGAACCCTAACTTTGATGAAGATGCCCTCATTTCGATGCCTGACTTGCTCCCATTGCTCGGGATTTTTGGGTCGGAATGGAATGGTGAAAACGCACGTGCGACGCAGCCCCATGTGGTCTTGTTGGATTGGACTGGACGAGAGGATGAAGTCTTGGTGCTGCCCGCTGATGCGGATGCAGTGGTCTTCAATGCAGGAGTCAATGATCTATCCGATCCAGCTCAACAATTCACCAGCATTCGCCACATTGCTGTTCAGTCCCAAGAAGAGGATCCTTCGGCTTTACACATGCACCCCCAGATCCTTCTTTTGGATCGAGGTGTGAACGCTCAAGGTCAATCGATGAAGTATGGAACCGAGTACATTCTTCATTTTCCAGATGGGACACGCGGCATGGTCAGTACAAATAGCGTTGGAGCGATGAGCTCATCCGGTACGCCGATTCGCACGGCTGCTTACCTCATTCATTCGGGTGGAAAGGTTTACGTTGGCCAGTGATGCTGAATCAAGCGAATCGTTCGCTTGCTTTTCCGTACCTTCGGACAAATTAATCTAAACATTAGAAATCCTGGGTAGATCACAGCAATCCTTCGGCAAACGCGAACGCGAAATGAAGCGCGAAAAGAAGCGCAAAGAGAAAGAAGCCAAAAAGTTGGCCCGATCAGAAAACAAGAACAGCTTGGACGATGACAGCATGATTGCTTACGTCGATGAGTTTGGCAATGTGACGGAAACGCCGCCAGATCCCACGGAGCGAGAGGAGATCAATGCAGAGGATATTGAGTTGGGCATCCCCAAAAAGGAAAAGATTGAAGTTGATGTTGTTCGCACAGGTTTTGTGTCCTTCTTCAACGACTCCAAACAATTTGGATTCATTCGCGATGCGGCGACGCAAGAGAGCATTTTTGTTCACGCCAGCAATACGAAGGAGCCCATTACTGAGAACATGAAGGTGCGTTTCGAAGTGGAGCAATCACCACGGGGTTTGTCGGCCATCAAGGTCGAGGCAGACAAATAAGTTGATCTTATGATGGCGGATAGATTCCGCCTTGGCCGCTTGGACATAGGCACGTCAAGTGGGCCAAAGAACTCGGCTTGCCCACCGGTTTTTTGGTATCTGGCGACGACGGAAGCTCCCGGAAAACTCGTTGCGCTACTTCAGGCAGGCAGCCGAGTGGAAACCCCACCCGGAATCGTTTGAAAATGTTGCGGTGGCGGCCAAAAAACTCGGCGATTTTAAAACCGCGGAGGCGTTCTACCTGAAGTGCGACAAAAACTTCGAGCCGCCTTCGTACTTCATGAACCTGAGCACCCTCTACTTCGAAACCCAACAATTCGAAAAGGGCGCCGACATCATGACCCAAGCCATCGACGCTGGTTGCAACGACATCCTCTGCTTCAAGATGCGGTGCTTCTTTCGCATCGAATCACGGGACATTCCGGGTGCGTTGGCCGACTTTGAGCAAGCCATGGCGTTGTTCAATGCCGTACCCAACGCACAACCCGATGCCATCCTGAACAACCTACAGATGATGCTTTTGCCGCACCTGAGAGGGCAGTGAGCCAAGGCTGAACGCGCAACAACTAAGAGCTTCCAGCGTGAAAAACGCCCCCGTTTCCAAACGGGAGGCGTTTCTCTTACACTAATGTGAGATGAACTGAGTAACGAAGGCTTACGTTCTGCCTCCTCGCTAGTCTTTGAGGCAACGAACCGATAGGCCCTTATCGTTCCGAGAGGAACCTTCAAAGACTGAATTCAAACGTCAATTATCAGATGTGAATTGTGTTCGTGAATCAGAAGTATACTTTCAATTAATTTATGTACATTCACTTCAATGAAAACTATACTAGTTAGCGTTTTTGTAATTTTTGCTGCTTGTCCGGGCGTGGCACAATCTGAGGCCATCCAAGAAGCATTGACCTATTTGAACCGGGTGCGAGCTAATCCCGATGCATTCTCTGAAGAAATT
>DBBR01000083.1 GCA_002292325.1 Flavobacteriales bacterium UBA979
GACGGCGTATGCGATCAATTTGAGGTAGCCGGTTGCATGGATGCGACGGCCTGTAATTACGATGCAGACGCAACGGATGCAGACGAGTCGTGCGAGTACGCTGCAGAAGGATACGATTGCGCTGGTAACTGCCTCGTTGATACAGACGGTGACGGCGTATGCGACCAGTTCGAAGTAGCCGGTTGCGTGGATGCTGAAGCTTGCAACTACGATGCTGATGCGACCGATGCGGATGAGTCATGCGAATATGCAGAAGAAGGGTACGATTGCGATGGCAACTGCTTGGTAGATTCTGATGGTGACGGCGTATGCGATGCGTTTGAGATTGCAGGTTGTATGTACTTACAAGCCAGTAACTACGACGCGGGAGCTACTGATGACAATGGCTCGTGTGAATTCGAGGGTTGCATGGACGAGAATGCCTTCAACTTCAACGCTTACGCGAATGCAAGCGATGGCGATTGCAACCTATCTCCGATTGCGGATTTCAATGGCGACGGGGTTGTTCAAAACCAAGATCTACTTGACTTCCTGTTAGCTTATGGCCAAACTGGACCTGAGTGGGGAGGAGTCGACTGGGTGCAAGCAGCTTGTAATGTAGTCGCGACTCCATTGGAGGACTTGTACACCCCAATCGATTACTGTGGTGCTGCAGAACCCGTAGATGTATGTGCAGAATTGGGTTGTATGTATCCGATGGCCAGCAACTACGATCCTGAGGCGACTGCAGAAAGTGGTGATTGTGTCTGGACCGGTTGTACGGACTCTGACGCGTTTAACTACAATCCTGTAGCGAACCTAGAAGATGACACTTGCACCTATGACATATGTCCTGACTTCAACGGCGATGGACAAGTCCAAGCACAAGATTTGCTTGATTTCTTGCTCTCTTGGGGCATGACGTACTGATTGAGCATAGAATGACAAATGCGGGCCGCCTTTCTCACGAAGGGCGGCCCATTTTGTTTGGTGACAGAAATGCCTCGAGGTAATTTAGCCTCATAAATAAGAAGCATGCTTTTAACAACGATTCGATTTGTAGTTGCTACGTTATCCATTGTTTTGTTCGCAGGAAATGGAATGGCACAGGCCTATCTTCACCAAGTCTTCGTACTGAATGAAGGGTGGTCCAATTGGCAGACTGGTGAAATGATCGAACCGGCAACACTTGGAGTGTACGATCCTGGTTTGCAAACCTATTCTGTGCTGGATACATTGGAAGGAGCAGGCTTTGTATCCGATGCGTTAATCCTCGACGAAAGACTATACATTGCTGCAGACGGCCAATTGTTGATGTATGATGCGAACTCCTATGAACTTCTAACTTCCATGCAAGTGGTAGGTATACGGCAAATGGTGCATGCTGAAGGTCGGATTTACGTGACCCGCGGGGACGTTGATGAAGGAGGGCTGAACCTGCCATTGGACGCTTATCTCCAATGGTACAATGCCGAGACCCTGTTGCTTGAGGGCGCGCTGTCGTCGAATGCAGGACCAGAATATGCAACAGAGGGCATCGCACTCATCGAGGATCAGTTGTTCATTGGAATCAACAACGCGTTCGATTGGGGCAACGAAGTAGGTCGAATAGGTCGGTTTGATCTGAATACGGAAACCTATGTCGAATGGGATTTAGGTGAAGAAGGAAAAAACCCCAATCACTTATTTGCGACCGACGGTCAAATCATGAGTGTAAATAACCGGGATTACGGTTCGACTTCTTTGAGTGTGTTAAACCCTCAGTTAGACGTTGTGGAGACTGTCCTGGTTTCTGAAGCAAATGCCGGATGTCTGGCGGCTACAATGGATGGTTCAACCTTGAAATATCAAATTACAGGAGAAGGTCAGGTGCGCGCTTCCCATGTTTCTTCCCCAGCTATATCGACCCCTTGGCTAGAAGATTCGCCAGCGTATTACGGAGTTGTCGTGGATCCAGTGTCCGGTGATTGGTACGGTTCAGTGACGGATTACAGCACATTCGGTTACATTGAAATCAGAGACACGGAAGGAACATTCCAAGGTCAATTTGAATGCGGAGTAAGCCCAGGTGTTCTTTGTGCAGATGTCAGAAATTTAAATCAGGTGATGGAAATCCAAGAGGAACGAAGGCCCTTCGAATCCCCAGTCGATGTTGCAGGCAGAAGGACACCTGGATCATTCCACGGATTTCAACTCATCATTGGATCGGATGGTCAAAAAGTGCTGAGGACCAGGCAGTAAATCCAAAAGAGTCCAAGTCACAACGGACCGGAGCGATCTTCAAAAAAGGAGATCAGCCAAGAAACCAAGTCCACCTGCTAATGTGAGTTTTTGCCAAGCTGATACTGAATGAATCAGCCTGCGACTCAATTGCAGATGAGCCCCCATGAAGGGGACGAGGAAGAGGAGCAGTGTCCACGTTGCATTAAACCAATAGAAGGCTCCCCAGCTTGCAATTCCAAGCAATGCCCAGCCCATCCAATGCAAGATTTGAAGTAAGAATATGGTGCGACGCTCTCCCCAGCGAACAGCGAGCGTATCATACCCTGTCTCGCGGTCTCCTTTGATGTCTTGTAAATCCTTGGTAACCTCCCTTAGAAAGGTGAGGTAAGCACTTAATGCTGCATAAGCCAGCAAGCCGGAGCCATTTAACGTGCCCAAAACGGATGGCCAGTCTTCCAATGGAAGTACTCCAATCAAAGTCCACAAGGGCAATTGACCGACGGTTAGGGCAATGATGAGGTTTCCACGCAAAAACCGCCTTTTAAACCACGGTGAATAACCTGAGAGAAGGGTCCCGATGACTGCGCACCAGACGAGTGGGATGGGCGAAGAGAGGCGAAATGATAGCCAGACGCTCAGGAGTGATGCCAGTCCACTCAGAGCATAGTGAAAGGCCATGGTTTTCCTGCGAGAAATTAACCGCCCCACAATCAGTCGATCGGGTTTGTTGACCGAGTCCTCCGCTACATCGAAGTAATCATTGATGGCATTGCCTCCCGCTGCGAGCAGGCACATGACTCCCACGCTCAGTACGAAATTGAATGCTTCAAAAGATTCTGCGGCACGGGGCAAAGCGGGTACAATCAAGGATTGGAAAACGAGTACCATAGCTATGGCAACCATGAGGACATTCCACGGTCGAATAATCCGCAGATACGCCCAAAAGTCCGAGGAGTGTGTGGTCGTTTTAGCGTCCACCATAGCTCGCATCAATCAACACGGATTCAATGGGTGCGCCGGTGCCCGATCGCTGATGTTGTGCGTAATTGAACCCGCTGTGAATGGCATGTCCGCCGATCTGTCCATCTTTGCCCAAGGCGAGATACCCCACTTGCAAATCTTCTGTAGGCATGCTGCGAATGATCCTTTGAACTGCTTCGAAGCACGCCTCTTGAGCCGACGCCCCTTGACGCATCAATTCGACCACGAGAAACGACCCAACGGTTCGCATAACCGCTTCACCGAGCCCCGTTGCAGTGGCACCGCCAATGTCACCATCGACATACAGGCCTGCGCCAATGATGGGGCTGTCTCCTACGCGACCGTGCATTTTATAGGCAACACCACTGGTGGTGCATCCGCCCGCCAAGCGTCCTTGATCATCCATGGCCAGAAGGCCGATGGTGTCATGATTCTCAATGTTAATGATCGGCTGGTAATTGGAAGTTTCTTTCCAACGCTCCCAGGCCAACTGAGCTTGCTCCGTTAGTAAGGGCGTCACAGGCATGCCAAGTTCTCGGGCGTATTGTTCAGCTCCTGCGCCGGCAAGCATGACGTGTGGGGTATTTTCCATCACGTTGCGTGCAAGACTAATGGGGTGGGCGACATCTTGGACGAAGCAAACCGATCCGGCATCTCCGCGGTGATCCATGATGCAGGCATCCAAGGTGACGTTGCCATCTCGATCTGGCAGTCCTCCAATACCGACGCTCAAGCCCTCGGCATCTGATTCAACCAGGCGCGCCCCTGCTTCGATCATATCCAACGCAGATCCACCCGCGTCGAGGGCTTGGAAGCCCGCGTCATTTGCCAGCATTCCATGGTTCCAGGTGGAAGTCATCACCGCTTGTCCTTCTTCAACGACTACAGGATTGATACCTACCCTTGGTGGATGCGTCCAAGCTTGATTCCATCGCGCTCCAATTCCCAAGGTGCCAGCGATGGCTGCTGCTTGGGTCAAAAATGTTCTGCGTGTAGATGCCATGCACCTAATATCGCAAAATTTTGCGTAAGATGCTGTTCTGTCTTTGAGGCTTCCATCGGAGCAGCCAGATGACCAGCCAAGGCAGGATGAACAAATCTGCTATGACGGCAAGCACAAGAGTCAATGAGATCAGAACGCCGATGTAGAATGTGCCGAGAAAACTACTCAAACCGAGTGTGACGAATCCACCGCAGAGGACAAGGCTGGTGATGATAATTGCTTTGCCTGCACTGATAAAGCTTCTTTTCACACTGTAGATCACGCTGCGTCCTTTGGCTAGCTGGAGTCGCATTTTGCTGATGAAATGGATGGTGTCATCAACTGCGATTCCAAAGGCGATGGTGAAGATGATGCTAGTGGAAAGTTTTAAGTCGATTCCTGACCATCCCATTATTCCTGCGATCATGAGCAAAGGAAGCATGTTCGGGACGAGTGAAATCAAGACCATCGTTCCGCTTCGGAACATCAGTCCGGCGATTAAGGCCACAATGATAAAGGCGATGGACAATCCTTTGGTCATATCGCTTGCCAAGGATCCAATATTCAAGTCAATAAGCCGAGCGGTTCCGGTGAGGTGCAAGTCGATTGGTGAATCGGGATGGGTGTCCTGGAACCAAGAGAACAGAGCTTCGTTTTGTTTGCGGAAGTGTTGCGCCCCCAAATCGGGGAGTTTTCCAAAAATACGCAAGGCCCGTTTCTCTTCATTGACCACGATTTGCCAAGCTTCTGAACCTCCAAATTTTGTGACTGTTTCAGCTATTCGATCTATGCCTCGCTGATTTGGAGGCACCGTTTGGAACCGCGTTTGGTCTGCATTATTCAATCGATTGATTTGAGACAAAATCCGATCGCTGCTGACGATGGAGCCTACCCCATAATCGTTTTCGAGGTAAGCCGTGATGGATTGCATGGTTTGCTGTACCTGCAGATCCATAGGGTGAAGCGAATCGGGCAATGTAACGGCCAATTCAAAAGGTCGCACACCTGCAAAAGAGCGTTCGAAGAAGGCAAATTCTTTGCGAAAAGGATCGTCTTCCGCTAAGTCCTCCAAAAGCACATTGTTCACCTCGATTTGCAACGCGCCCACTACCGCTAAGGTCGTGAACCCAATCGATATCAGTGCGATGGTGCGCGGTCTCCGTAAAACGATTCCAAACCCTCGATGAAGCCAACGGTTCCACAAGACTCCACGACCCGAATCCGAGACGCGCGGTGCGGGGTACAAGATCATGACGGCTGGCAACAAAGTAAAGGCCAGTCCATAAGCAATTGCAACACCCGCTGCAGCATACAGGCCAAAATCCCGGATAGGTACGACAGAGGTAGTTGTCAAGGTTAGGAAACCCACAGCCGTGGTTAAGGTGGTCAAGAAGGTTGCCAAGCCCACCTCTTTAAATGCAGCTGAGATGCTATTGAATTGCGTTTGTCCTTGCCGTAATTCTTCATAATACCTGGACAAGATGTGCACGACGTCCGAGATGCCAACTACGAAAATGATGGTTGGCAGCACAATCGTCATGACGTCGATGGATTTCCCTGTCAATTGCATGAAGCCGAGCGTCCAAAGACCGCTAAGGAGTACGACCAGTAGCGGAATGACGACTCCCCAAATACTTTGAAACGCTACCCACAGAAACAGAATCAAGATGCAAATTCCGATGCTCATGAACAACACCACTTCGCGTTGCATGACATCGACATAATACTTTTGTGCAACAGCTCGGCCCGCTACATGCGTCTTCTGTGGCCAACGATCGGTCATTTCCAAAATGGCTCGTGCGAGCGTGTCACATCCTTGCTTGGATAGCATTTGCTCATGCCGCAATTGGATGCTTAGGGACGCCGCGTCAGTTGCGATGAACGATCCATCCCAGGTAGGATGACCCGAGATCCGGATCGAATCTGCCCTCAAGTGCCTGGCCACAAGACTGTCGGGTGATTCCCATCGCAGCAAAGGCCGTTGGACCACTGTAAATCCTAATTTCACGGGTTCAATGATGCGTGTCGGGCTCACGACCTCCTGGACATATGGGAGGGCGAGCAATTCATCCACATGCGCATCGACTTGCTGTAAAAAATTCACATCGTAGATGCTGCCAGCATGTTCTATCCCAATGATGAGGAAATCATTGTCGGTCTCAAATTTTTCCCGGAAATCCAGGTAAAAAGCAGTTTCCGGATCGTTTTTTGGAAAAAAACTCTCAAAATCATAGTCGAAGCCGATCCGACTGACCCGCCAACCCATGAACACGCTCATGAGTCCAATCAATAACAGAGCAAAGCGCGCTCTCCTCTTCCAGCTTAAATCAACAGTCTCGGACATATTAGCTAAACACCTTGCGGCCAATTGGGTTCATCTAAATGAAACAAAAAACCCCGGGCATCCGCCCGAGGTTTTGTTTTGCCGAAAGTTAGGTGGCCGTTCGCCTTATTTGACTTCTTCGAAATCAACGTCCGTAACCTCAGATCCGCCGGCATCCGCCGTTTCTGGTTCTGCAGCACCGCCTGGCGCAGCGCCGTCACCTTCTTGGTTGGCATACATTTCTTGGCTAGCTGCTTGGAAAGCTGAGTTGAGCTTTTCGATGCCCGCTTTGCAGCCATCGATGTCTTGCTCGACATGGGCTTTCTTCAACTCTTCCAGTGCGCTATCAATTGGTCCTCGGTTGCCTTCGGATATTTTGTCCCCAAATTCTTTGAGCTGCTTTTCGGTTTGGAAAACCAGGGCATCCGCTTGATTCAAGGTTTCGATTCGTTCCTTCGCTGTCTTATCCGCCTCGGCATTTGCCTCGGCCTCCTGCTTCATGCGAGTCACTTCTTCTTCGCTCAATCCACTTGATGCTTCGATGCGAATGTTTTGTTCCTTGCCGGTTGCCTTGTCTTTGGCACTGACTTGAATAATTCCATTGGCATCGATATCAAACGTCACCTCAATTTGGGGGACACCCCGCGGAGAGGGAGGAATGTCCGCCAATTGGAAGCGTCCAATGGTGCGGTTATCTCCGGCCATGGAACGTTCTCCCTGAAGAACGTGAATCTCTACACTCGGCTGGTTATCAGAAGCCGTGCTGAATGTTTCGGATTTTTTAGTTGGGATTGTCGTATTCGCCTCGATTAATTTTGTCATCACGCCTCCCATGGTTTCAATTCCCAATGAGAGAGGAGTAACATCCAACAACAAAACATCCTTCACATCACCTGAAAGCACACCCCCTTGGATGGCCGCTCCGACAGCAACGACCTCATCCGGGTTAACTCCTTTTGAGGGTTCCTTCCCGAAGTACGCTTTGACCGCAGCTTGAACAGCTGGAATCCGGGTGGATCCCCCAACAAGGATGACCTCATCAATGTCCGACTTTTGCAAATCAGCAGCTTTGAGCGCTGAGGCACAAGGCTCGATGGTACGTTTGATGAGTTCGTCCGCAAGTTGCTCGAATTTCGCCTGAGACAGCGATCGCACGAGGTGCTTTGGGATGCCATCAACGGGCATGATGTACGGGAGGTTAATTTCGGAACTGGACGTGCTAGAAAGCTCAATTTTCGCTTTTTCCGCTGCGTCCTTCAGACGCTGCAATGCCATTGGATCCTTGGTTAAATCCAACCCGCCGTTTTCGTCTTTGAACTCTTGGACCAACCAGTCGATGATCACTTGATCGAAATCATCGCCACCGAGGTGAGTATCTCCATCCGTTGAAAGCACCTCAAATACACCATCACCCAATTCCAGAATGGATACGTCATGCGTTCCGCCTCCAAGATCGAATACGACGATTTTTTGGTCAATGGATTTCTTGTCCATTCCATATGCCAGAGCTGCTGCGGTTGGTTCGTTGATGATTCTTTTCACCTCGAGTCCCGCAATTTCGCCGGCTTCTTTGGTTGCTTGACGTTGTGCATCGTTGAAGTATGCAGGAACTGTGATGACCGCTCCGGTTACCTCGGATCCGAGGTAATCCTCTGCTGTTTTCTTCATCTTTTGCAGGGTCATCGCACTAATCTCCTGTGGAGTGTACAATCGGTCGTCTATTTTGACGCGAGGCGTATTGCCTTCGCCTTTGACAACCTCGTAGGGTACACGGCCAATTTCTTGCTTTACTTCGTCAAACGAGTTGCCCATGAAGCGCTTGATGCTAAAAATAGTCTTGCGCGGGTTGGTAATGGCTTGACGTTTGGCCGGCTCGCCGACTTTTCGTTCTCCTCCTTCGATGAAGGCAATGATGGAGGGTGTGGTGCGCTTGCCTTCAGCATTTGTGATGACAACCGGCTCGTTGCCTTCCATGACGGAAACACAGCTGTTGGTGGTTCCCAAGTCGATTCCAATGATTTTGCTCATAGCGTTGTTTAATTCGCGTTGTTTGATTCCATGATTTGACTTGATAATGGCAAGGAGTGTGCCGTTTGGCTAGATGCTCATTTCAACTGACAGGCTTGTCAGGTCAGGCCGTCAAAGCATGACAAAAAGACCCAATTCCGATGAGGAAAAGCGTTTTTTCCTTCTCAATTGTCAGATTGGATTCGTCATGGGGACGAGGAGAATTGGGCCAAATAAGCCGCAGCATGAAACATGCGACTTCCATACCAACTGAAAGCTTCACCGTCAACCAACTGAGCTGATCGATCAGAGGTTCGGTACGATGCGAGGTGTTTTTTTCTAAAAGGAAACGGCTCAGAAGAAAGTAAAGCGGTGTCACAAACCATCCTCTTCCATTGGTCTTCTGCCAGGGTGGGATAGCGGTCTGATAGCTCTTCCGGGCAGGCGTTTTCGAATCCCCACCACTGCATCACATGGTGGATGTAGGTGTCTTTTCCTGCGATCATTCTGGGTTGGTTCCAAATGACATACGCAGCTCGAGCATGCGGCAGGCGTGGCGCGCCCCAAGCAACCTCAATTCGTTTGCGCCAGATTTCTCCTTGATTCGGTCGTTCCACGGCCCTTGCAACTTCATTCAGCGCTTTTAGCGCGCTAGGAATGCATCGTACATCGGTGGTGAGAACCGGTGTGAATGTTTCGCATGCTTCAACTTGTTCTTTGGAGTTTTCTTCCCGGCATGCGATAATCACATCTGGTGCCAGGTCATGAACTTGATCGACGTGAAATGACTTTGTTCCGCCTATGATTTTGGAGGAGTTCTCAAATCCAGGTGCTCGAACACAGAATTTAGTGCGTCCAACCAGTTGGTCTCCACAACCTAAATCCACGAGGTACTCCGTCCAGCTGGGAACCAAGCTCACAATTCGCATCTTGCAATGTACGGCAGAGGCATTCAGTTCTAAATTTGTGGCATGTGCGGATGGAATCGTTGGATGGTGATTTTCGGATTTGCAGTATTTCAATGCTACGGGTCCATTGCGTGTGCGCAGGATCGTCCCACTGTTGGAGTGGTGCTATCGGGAGGCGGTGCGCGCGGTGCAGCGCATGTTGGATTTTTAAAGGCACTGGAAGAGGCGGGCATCCAAGTCGATTGCATAGTGGGGTCAAGCACAGGAGCGTTAGTTGGTGGTTATTATGCGGCAGGGTGGACACCTGAAGAAATGATGCGGGTGATGGAATCAAGGGAATTCACAAATCGCCTGAAGGGAATTCACGAACATTCTTTTTTGTTCAAGAACGACTTGGTTTCCCCTGCACTCTTCGATGTTCGATTCTCTGGAAATGATCGACAACTTAGGTCGAATCTTATTTCGAGCCTTCCGTTGGATTGGTCATTGATGGAGGAATTGGGACCTGCAGAGGCTTTTTGCGAAGAAGACTTCGATAAGCTACTCATCCCATTTCGATGCGTCGGAAGTGATGTGCTGGCCAAAAGGGATACGGTGTTTCGTTCTGGAAGTTTGGTCCGAAGTGTGCGTGCTTCGATATCGTTTCCATTTTATCTACCTCCTATATGGATGGATGGTCGACCAATTTATGATGGGGGTCTTTACAACAACGTCCCGTTGGATGTGATGAGGCAAGAATTCAATCCTGATATCATTCTGGTATCGGCCATTCAATCTGCTGCAGTTGAGTTTGAATCAGATGACCTGATTAGTCAGCTAGAGGCTTTGATTGTGCGGGACCAATTGCAGTTGAGTGAAGCCAGTAATGTTTGGTTAATCGAGCCAGATTTGTCCTTGGGAACCTTCGATTTTGAAAGCATGAATCGGGCCATTGAAGTTGGGCGTGAATTCACTATTAAATATTTGAAAACAAATGATTTAGGTGTTTTTAGATCAACTGAATTATTGAACAAATGGAAACTGGAGAGATCGCATTTTCGTGCAGCGTTGCCGATCTTTTCGATTGACACGTGTTTTGTAAGAGGATTGGAGCCTTTTCAGCAGTTGTACGCGGAACGTTTCCTCGATAAAGGGTCGTCCAATGGATCTGCACAAGCCTTGAAGCAGAGCCTTTTTTTATTGGATTCCGATGAACACATTGGACGCATTGACCCCCGAGCTCATTGGGATTCCGGGGCCGAGAAATTCAGGGTAGAATTGAATGTCCAAACGGAACGTGAATTATTCCTTGAGGTGGGGGGAAGCGTGCCATCAAACACGACCGGATTTGGATATGCAGGTATAGCCTACAATCGATTTTCACGGATTCCGATCCAAGTGAAAGGAGCTCTTGCGATGGGATCGTTCCACAACTCCGGCCATTTGGGAATGCGGCTGGATTTTCACAAAAGGCTGCCCTTTGCGGTCGATATTTTTTCCACGACCAATCAATTCAATTACACCCGTTCAATTTCTACTTTTTTCGACGACATTCAACCGTTGTTCCTCATTGCTGAGGAACATGAAAGAGGGGGGGTGCTGTCCACTCCCATTGGTGCAGCAAGTATCTTAAAAGGGTCTTTTACCAGTTTGCGAACCAAGGATCAATCGTACAGTGATTGGCTCTTTAATCCAAGTGATACCGCTGATGTCGAGGAGTTTAGAGGATGGGTGAGTGAGTTGCAATGGATGCATGATAAACGCGACGATGTTCAATTCCCTGCTTCAGGGGGTTTTGCCCAATTGCGCATTCAGCGTTTTGAGGGGCAAACAGAAGCTGTTGTTCGCAATGACGACAACATGGGCTCGCCTGACTCATTGCAGAGAGTTCATCAGTTTTTTCGTTTGCGTGCGCTTGGTGAGGTTCGGCAGTCCGCTTGGAATAGGCGCATTGTTTTCGGCTTGCGTGGTGAATTGTGTTTGTCGGATGAGCGGCTTCGGTCCACGTACCGTGCATCACTTGCACAAGCTGTTGGATTCCAGCCCATGTTGGGTTCCAAAGCTCTTTTTTTAGAGTCTTTCAGGGCATATAATTTCATTGCATTGGGCACTTCGCTTGATGTGCATTTAGCCCCCAACCTCATCCTCAAGGGAGAGGTGCATGGTTTTCAGTCGTTTAAGGGCATTTATCAAGCGGAAAAGGGACCCGGGTTGAGGAGTGACACACCTACGCGGTGGATGTCAGGCGTGCATCTCATTTCGAATTTACCCATTGGCCCGATCTCACTCGGATTGGAGTATTACGAAAAGGAGAGAACTCCATGGGTTTTTGAAGCACATTGGGGCTACCGATTGTTCAGAGAGTCAGCGAGGAGGTAAGCCCTTCTTGATTATTTTTGCTCCATGAAGAAGGTGAAGTTCGGAGTGATTGGCGCAGGACATATCGGCAAGCGGCATATGGAAATGATTCGACGGAATCCGTCCTTTGAACTCGTTGCTTTTGCAGACATCAAGAGTCCTGAGGAGTGTTCAGTCGACACAAACTTGCCATATTTTTCTGATTACCGCGATTTACTAAAGACGCATTCGGACCTGGACGTAGTCTGCATTTGCACACCAAACGGTTTGCACTCAGCTCAGGCCATTGATGCCCTTAACGCTGATTGCCACGTGGTCATTGAAAAGCCAATGGCGCTCACTCGATCAGAAGGAGAAGAAGTCCTCCATTCGGCTTTGTCCAAGGGAAAGCAGGTGTTTTGTGTCATGCAAAACCGGTATTCTCCTCCATCCATTTGGTTGAAAGATGTGATTCAGAATGGTACGATTGGAGCGATTCATATGGTCCAAGTGCAGTGTTACTGGAACCGTGATGACCGCTACTACAGCAAAAATCCATGGAAAGGAACCCATGATTTGGACGGGGGAACGTTGTTCACTCAGTTTTCCCATTTCATTGATTTGATGTATTGGATTTTTGGTGATATCCATAAAATCCAAAGTCGCTTTGCAGATTTCACGCATCAGCACAATACAGACTTTGAAGATTCAGGTTTAATTTCATTTGAATTTGTGAATCATAATGCGCTTGGGTTGTTCAATTTTTCTACAGCTGTAGCGAATCAAAACTTCGAATCTTCGATCACGGTGATAGGTGAGCATGGGACCATTAAAGTGGGAGGTCAATACATGAACGAGGTGGAAAAGTGCGAGATTAAAGGGTACGATATGCCCGAATTGCCACCATCCAACCCAGCGAACGATTATGGCCACTACAAGGGCTCTGCTGCCAATCACGGTTACATTTTCGAAAACATCGAAGCTACGTTGAATGGTCGAGAGGAAATTACGACCAACGCCTTAGAAGGCTTGAAGGTGGTGGATATCATTGAGCGGATGTATGCAGCTGGAAAACGTCCAGAAAAGCATGCAGCTGAGTGATGCGGATTGCCAATGTGGTACTGAATGATTTCACGCGTGATAACCGCGTACTGAAAGTCGCTGCTCTTCTGCAGAAAAATGGAGCGGATGTGACTGTTGTCGCGCTCCATCGCCCAAACCTTCCAAGTTTTGAACGCCATGAAACGCATGGTTTTGCTATTCAACGCGTCTCCATTCTTTCACCGAAACATCGCCTTTTTTCGCTGGTAAAGTGGCTCGAGTTGGTCGTCAAGATCACATGGCGTCATCGCGCTGCCGATCTGTGGCATTGCAATGATGCCGAAGCCTTTGCCATTGGCTTAATCGCCAAATTGACACGTCCACAACTCAAATTGGTCTACGACTGCCATGAATTTGAATCAGAGCGTAATGGGAAGTCAGCCTGGTTGAGTCGAAGTGTGCGATGGATGGAAGAGCGCTTTATTTGCAGAGCTGAGGAGGTGATCGTGGTCAGTCCCTCTATTCAGGCAGCCTATCGCGATCGCTACGATTCCAGAGGAATGAAACGAATTTCACTGATTCGCAACGTGCCTGATGCGCGGACCTCTCTCACGAATTCACAGCCACTCCGGAACGGATTGGGGTTGGTGCATGGGGAGTTCATTGCGCTGTATCAGGGAGCATTGACATTCAATCGCGGAGTGGAAACACTCGTCGCCATGGCCCCCATGCTCGAAGGAACTTCGATTCATTTGGTCTTCATGGGTTACGGTCCATTGGAACCCTTGGTGAAGGATGCGGTTTCCAACCATGCACATGTTCATTTTCAAGCTGCAGTGCCTTACACAGAAGTGTTGGATTACACGAGCGACGCCGACGTGGGGTTGGTTTCCGTTCGACCGGTTTGCTTGAGTTACCTCTATTGCTTACCCAACAAACTATTTGAATCCATTCAAGCGGGAATTCCTGTGTTGGTAAATGACTTGCCTGACTGCGTATCCTTGATTAATAAATACGGAATCGGGGCGAAGGTAGAAGGAGAGGAACCGGGAAATTGGTTCCGTGCTATTAGCCGGGCATCGACGAAAAAGCCCGCTTGGAAAAAGCAGGCTCATTCGAATATTCTCCACGCCCAGACCGACTTAAATTGGGGGAAGGAGTCACAGATTTTAGTGGAACTTTACAACCGGGTTGGACTAGCCGCCAATTGATCGCAGCACCGCTTGAACTTCTCGGTCTGTGCCGAAAATACCTTCCGTTGCCTGGATCCACTTCCTCGCATCGGTTCGATTCCCCTCACCAGCGAGCATTTCTGCTGTATAGATGACGCCGTACTTCAATAAATCGGTCTGGACCTCATGCAGGCCTTTACCACCGTATTCCACGAGCAATTTTTCTGCGGTTGCCCATGCTTCTGAAGCATCCCGAACAGCCTTACTCTTCCACATTACCGTACCATACATCAGCCAAGCACCGGGGTCTTCTCCGTCCAAAGTCCAGAGGTACTTGTAGTAGGACTTGGCCTTCGTGAATTTCTCTTCATCTACATAAATCTCACCTTGATTCATTGTAGCGCGCCGCAAATCATTGAAATAGTCCGTGTAATCATCGTAGTATTCGCGCTCTTTGTCCTTCTTCACAAACTTCGAAGCGTACTTCAGAGCATCTTTCAGAGCTTTGCTGTATTTCTCCATCAACTCTGGATCACTGGATTCGGAAATCTTGAAGAATGCCATAGACATGAAAACATAAGGGACGGGCTCTTTTTTGGTCTCGTCGTCTTCGGTGTACCGAATGGCTTTGTACAATACCTTTTCGTACTTTCCATCGACCATCCACATCAGAAGCTCATCAAAGTCCTCTTGAGGAATCAGCGGGGCTTCATCCTCGTCACCGTAACGTTGACCAAGAGAGGCAAAAGGTTGGAGTGCAATGAAACCAACTAGAAGTGTAAATTGTAATGCTTTCATATCAATGGGATTACCAAATAACATGCCGAAGATAATGTGCATCCGCCGCAAGACAAGTAAGCAATGAAAGATTCTGTTGCGTTGTGGTTTGCCCGGAAGTCATGGATTCCGCATTCATTTCAGGTGGAAGCATGGAATGCATTTGAGCGAGGTGACGAGGCTTTGATTCAAGCTCCAACCGGATCAGGCAAGACGTACGCTGGATTAGGAGGAGTGGTGAGGTCAGCCCTCAAGGCGAATGCTGAGGGGAAGACGGAGCAGGGGTTGCAGGTTATTTGGATCGCTCCAATTCGTGCGCTGACCAAAGAAATTCAGATGAGTGCAGAACGCCTGGTGGAAGGTACGGGACTGAATTGGAGCGTCGGCGTTCGAACAGGTGATACATCGAATAAGGAAAAAGCAGCGCAGCGCAAGAAATGGCCTCAAATTTTAATTACTACACCAGAATCACTGCATGTCCTCTTGGCCATGAAAGGCTCTGTGCAGCGCTTCGCGGGGTTGAAGTTGATGGTAGTAGACGAGTGGCATGAGTTGATGGGGACGAAACGCGGAACACAAGTTGAATTGGCTTCGGCTTACTTTCGAACATGTGCTCAAGACTACCGCATTTGGGGCATTTCTGCCACCATTGGGAATTTAGTTGAAGCGATGGAGGTTTTGATTGGACCTCATCGATCGGGTACATTGATTCAAAGTCAGGAAGTGAAACACACCGAAGTCCATTCGCTGATGCCGAAGCGATTTGAGCGCTTGCCATGGGCAGGCCACATCGGGGTCAAATTGGCTCAAGATGTGGTGGATGTGATTCAATCTCATTCGAGTACGTTGATTTTCACCAATACGCGATCTCAATCTGAAATATGGTACCAAAAGTTACTGGAAATCGCACCGGAATTATCAGGTGTTTTGGCATTGCACCATGGTTCCATAGCGAAGGAATTGCGGAATTGGGTGGAAGAGGCTCTGCACCATGGTCAGCTCAAGGCTGTCGTTTGCACGAGTTCGTTGGACCTTGGTGTTGATTTTCGACCAGTAGAGGCGATCGTTCAGGTCGGCGGTCCCAAAGGAGTAGCTCGGTTCATGCAGCGCGCTGGTCGATCAGGACATCAGCCCGGTGCGACGAGTCGAATTTACTTCCTGCCAACACACGGACTGGAATTGATTGAGTCCAGTGCTTTGAGGGATGCCATGCAGCACAATCGAATTGAGCCCAGGGAGCCCATTGTTCTGTCTTTCGATGTCTTGATTCAATTCTTGTGCACATTGGCTGTTGGCGATGGATTTACGGCGGATACGGTCTGGAATGCACTCAAAGGAACCCATGCTTTTGAGGAAATGGATGAGGCAGAATGGCGATGGTGCTTGCGTTTTATACGAGATGGAGGGCCGGCGCTGGAGGCATATGGTGATTACCGGCGCGTTGACTTGGATGCGGATGAAGGCAAATATGTTTTGCGCGACCGTCGACTCGCTCGCAGGCACCGAATGAGCATTGGCACCATCGTCTCGGACCAAATGATCAAGGTAAAGTGGGCAAGGGGAGGGTTTCTCGGTCACGTGGAAGAATACTTCGTCGCTAGCATGGAGCCGGGTGATACTTTTTGGTTTGCAGGCATAAGCTTGGAGTTTGTTCGATTAAAAGAGGGTGCTGTCCACGTGCGCAAAAGCAAAAAACCTCGGGGTCGAATACCGGTTTACCTCGGCGGTCAGTTGTCGCTCTCTTCCGAGTTGGGCCATGCAATTCGTGATGAATTGGATGCCTACAGTAAAGGTCACATTCGATCTCCTGAGATGAGCCGCGTTAGCCCCCTGCTTGATTTGCAAAATGAAATGAGTCGGATTCCAAGGAAAAACGAAATTTTAATTGAGCAATTCGAGACGGAGGATGGTCATCACCTTTGTGTGTTTCCATTTGAAGGGCGAGCGGTTCACGAAGCCATCGGGATGCTCTTTGCCCATCGCTGGTGCGCGAGCCGCCCACTTTCGATCTCCATTGCTTCCAACGATTATGGATTTGAGCTGCTTTCTGATGTTCCCCTTCAGTCCAGTGAAGTTGAGTCTCTGAATTTACTGGATACCAAGGGACTCATGGATGATTTGCAATCAGGTGTAAACGCTGCAGAATTAGCAAAACGCAGGTTCAGGGACATCGCGGTGATTTCAGGTTTGGCCTTCCAAGGATTTCCCGGGAAGCGGCAAGGAGTGAAGCATTTGCAATCTCATTCAGGACTTCTGTTTGACGTATTCAAAGACTTTGATGCGGAGAATCTGTTGTTGCGGCAAGCATATGATGAACTTCTGGATCAACAAATGGAGTGGAAGCGGTTACGCAAAGTGCTTGAGCGCATGGAGTCCAAGTCAAGAATTGTAACATTTCCTCCTCACCCCACGCCGTTTTCTTTCCCTCTTGTAGTGGATAGACTTCGCGAAAGAATGAGCTCCGAGCAACTCGAGGACAGAATTCAAAAGATGCTGGTTCATTCTACGCATTGAATGCTGTAAATTCGCATACATGCAAGAATTGATTCGCCGATTGGGTTTGGTGCCTCTCATGTTGGTGCCCATTATGGTTTGGGGCCAAGCGACGGTAAAGGGATTTCTCAGGAGCAAAGATTCGGGTGAGCCTGTGATGTTTGCAAGTGTGTCATTGGAGGGCACGAGCTATGGAGTGATGTCTGATATCGAGGGGTTCTTCAGTTTAAGTCGGGTTCCTTCAGGAGTGTACACGCTGGTGATCTCAAGTATGGAGTTTGAGGGGGTGAGTGAACGGGTGGAGTTAATCGACGGTAAAATTCTGACGCGCAATTATTTATTGGCTCAGAATGTGATTCAATTGGGCAGTGCGGAGGTCAATGCGGACCGCGAAGAGCAAACCACCAAAGTCAACATGTCCGTAGAAACGATTCGGCCAAGTGACTTAAAGAAAATCCCGAGTTTTGGTGGGCAGCCCGATTTAGTTCAAGCTCTGCAAGTGTTGCCAGGCTTTATCAGTACAGGGGACCAAGGGGGACAGCTTTACATTCGAGGAGGTTCACCGATTCAGAATAAGGTATTGCTCGATGGAATGATCATCTACAATGCGTTTCATAGCATTGGCTTGTTTAGCGTATTTGATTCTGATGTCATTGCGAATGCCGACGTTTATACAGGCGGCTTTGGAGCCAAGTTTGGCGGGCGCATTTCGTCCATCATGGACATCAAAACACGGGATGGAAACAAGCTCAAAACGGAAGGCCGCATCGGTGCAAGTCCATTTGGTGCAAAATTGACCATTGAAGGACCTCTCAAAAAACTGAGTGATTCCGGAGCGGGGATCTCCTATATATTGTCATTGAAGCACAGTTATCTCGAGCAGACGTCCAAGGTGCTATACGATTACATCAACAATGACGGTGAAGGGCTTCCTTTCAACTTTACGGATGCATATGGCAAGATTTCTTTTGGCAGCGGCAATGGCTCGAAATTGAGCTTGTTCGGCTTCAATTTCAGTGACAGAGTGAGCTATCAATCGCTCTCCGAACTGGGTTGGTCTAATTATGGGGCAGGAGGCAACTTTACCATTGTGCCGAGTGGTTCCGCGATTCTTATGAATGGACATTTCGCAGCAAGTGACTACGAGATTCGATTGAGAGAAGATGAGTTGCCAGATCGCTATAGCAGTGTCAATGGATTCAACTTTGGATTGGATTTTAAATATGTGCTCGGAGAGGACGCGGTAGAGTATGGATTGGAGGTTGTTGGCATGCAAACGGTGTTTGAAACCTTCAATTCGATTGGAGTCCAAATCGGACAGGATGAGAATACCACTGAATTTGCAGGCTATGTCGATTACAGGATGAACCGGGGAGATTGGATCATCAATCCGAGCATGAGAATGCAGTATTTCAGTTCACTCGCGCGTTTCCGACCGGAACCGCGAATTGGCATTAAGTTCAAAGCCAATGAACGACTGCGATTAAAGCTTGCGGCTGGATTGTACTCGCAAAATGTGATCAGCTCCAATTCGGATCGGGACGTCGTGAATTTGTTTTACGGTTTTTTATCAGGCCCTCAAAACCTTCAGCGAAACCTCGTGACGTCCAATGGTGGAGTAAAAGAAATCGTGCACTCCCTTCAAACGGCAGAACATGTGATTTCGGGTTTTGAATTTGATTTGACTGAACGCCTGAATCTCAATGTGGAGGGGTATTTTAAGAATTTCAGTCAATTGACCAATGCGAACAGGAATAAATTATTCGAAGACAATGCCGCGAATAAAGAAGTCCCTGAAGTCCTGCGCAAAGATTTTATTGTTGAGACAGGCACGGCGTACGGCGCGGATGTGGTCCTGAAGTATGAAGAACGTGCCAGCTATATTTGGCTGGTTTACGGATATGGAAACGTCGATCGTTGGGATGGTTTCAGGGAGTACGACCCCGTTTTTGATCGACGCCATAATGTCAATTTGGTGGTATCTCAGGGGATTGGAAGGGATCAGGATTGGGAGGTAAGCGCCCGTTGGAATCTCGGTTCGGGG
Source organism: Flavobacteriales bacterium UBA979 (assembly GCA_002292325.1). Taxonomy (GTDB): domain Bacteria; phylum Bacteroidota; class Bacteroidia; order Flavobacteriales_D; family Sanyastnellaceae; genus UA16. The sequence continues at coordinate 19,247 of DBBR01000083.1, forward strand.
TTGCCTTTTACCCAAACGCAGGGGTTTTATCAACCGCCAAGTGTAATCGATGGAATATCGACAGACTACGTGGTTGCAAACAGCTCAGAACTAGGGATTCAGTTTGGGCCTCTGAATGAGGGCCGGCTCCCAGCTTATCACAGACTGGATCTGAGCGTTCGAAGGGAATTCGAGTTCAGCAACGGTCAGCAGGTTGATTTCTCAGCGGGTGCCACAAACGTTTACAGCCGTGAAAACGTGTTTTATGTGAACCGTATTACGGGAGACCGGGTCAACCAATTACCATTCTTGCCGTCAATCAGTTTGGATTGGAGATTTTAAGGTCAAGATTGATTTCAATCACTTTTTGTTTACCGGCTATTCAACAATGCCTGAGCATTGGTCACGGCTGCCTCACTAACTTCTGATCCACTGAGCATTGCGGCGATCTCTTGGACACGTTCTTTCGAAGAAAGCAACTTTACCTCAGTTGAAGTGGTGTTGCCATCAGAGGTCTTCGATACCCGGATGTGATGCGTTGCCAATGCTGCGACCTGAGGTAAATGTGTCACGGCAATGACTTGCTGCTGATTCGCCATGGTTGCCATCAATTTAGCCATCTCTTCAGCTACTCTGCCGCTTACACCTGTGTCAATCTCGTCGAGAACAATGGTCGGAATGGGTTCGGTTGCTTTTCCGGTTGCTTTGATGGCGAGCATTAAACGGCTTTTTTCGCCACCTGAAGCGACTTTTTGAATAGGAAGGGGACGTTGACCTGGGTTAGCGGAAAACAGCACTTGGAGCTCTTCAATTCCCCATGCGTCAGGTTCTGAAGCCAATTGCCATTCAAAATCAAGCTGAGCTTGGGGTATACTGAGGAGTTGAAGCGCCCCCTCGATTTCTTTACTCAGCGTTTTGGCGGCATCAACTCGTCTTTCCATGAGTACATGGCCCAATTGCATGGTTTGCTTGCGGCATGATTCAAGGTGTTTTTGGGCTTCGCTGTGAGCCTCATCAATGTTGCTGGCCGCTTCAATCGATTCTTGAAGACTCGTTTCCAATGCAATCAAAGATTTAGCATCAGGAGCGTTGTGCTTGTGTAAAACCCGTTGGAGTTGGTTGTACCACGTTTCGAGCTGCATCAACCGTTGTGGGTTGGACTCAATTGAATGGCTTTGGGACTCTATTTCGTCGGCTATGTCTTGTAATTCGATGGTGACGGAATGCAAACGTGCCTGCAGGGGTTCATAAAGGCGGGTCATCGAAGCCACTTTGCTCAGCGACTTCAACGACCATTGCAATCGTTCCAATGGGTTTGAATCGGAGGAGCTATCTGCAAGAGCCGACCATGCTTCATCGAGCGCGGCGCGAATGTCCGAGCTATTTTCCAACACCTCTTTTTCATTCAAGAGTGCATCCCAATCCTTTGCGTGCAATTCAAGTGATTCAATTTCTCGCAATTGGTAACGAATGTAATCAAGGTCTGTCTGTGGTTTGGAACGTTCGAGCTCGAGGCTGGCAAGGGTCATCTTCGCTGATGTAAACGCTTCAAATGATTGTTGGTAAGCCGCAAAGTGCTCAGTGTTCTGCGCATGGGTGTCGATCCATGCCAATTGGTATTCACGTTGCAATAGCAATCGGGTACCGTCTTGTCCATGGAGATCCACCAGTAGCCCGCCTAACTCTTGCAAATCGTTGGCCTTGACAGGTGTGTCGTTGATGAACGCTCTGCTTCTCCCTTGAGATGTTACTTCCCGTCGAACAATCAATTCATCCCAAGCATCTAATTCATTGGAAACAAGCCAGTTTTGAGCGGCTACCGGGGGTGAAAATATTCCCTCAACGGTGCAGCGGTCGACTGAATTTCGTACCACACTACTCTCACTACGTTGCCCGAGTAGCAGTCCCAATGCTCCGAGAACAATGGACTTACCAGATCCGGTTTCACCGGTCATCGCTGTCATACCTCGCTCTAAATCCAAATCCAAAGATTCGATTAAGGCGTAATTCCGGATTTTCAGCTTTTTGAGCATGATGAGGTTCGAAGTTCAGCCGAGAATGCTATCGTATTTGGAGATGTTACCGGGATCCATTTGCTTGAGCACTGGAAGCAAGCGCGTCTTTTCAGCATTTGGTGCTGGGCCAAAAACCTTCAAAATTTCATCTGATTTCGCCAAAAAGAAGAGTTGAAGATTGTAGGAGGAAGGTCGTATTCGGTGGGTTTGTCGCATTTCAATAAGCGCATCAGCCATGGCTAGGCGTCCACGTTCTACGTCATCAAATAATTGGTCCAAACCCATTCGATGATAATAGTAAAGACAATTTCGCACAGGACGGAAAGTTTGTGAAAGCATGTTCTCAACCAACCAGTATCGGTTTTGCTGACCCTGACTCGCCTTCCATCCTGCTGGTCCAGAATTTTGAGCGTTGGCCACAATGGTTTGGGCTTGGATGTAATGAGGCGTTCCGGCTTCGAGTGCCATGCTGTCATAATCCATTCCAATGATCATGTAAGCGTAGTATGCAAGCAAAGAGGAGAGGTTGTCTCGGTACTGGCCCGGCATGAATTGAATGTTACTGCTTCCATCCCAAGAGATTTCAAAGTTGCCGTCGTTGACTAAGAGCAAAGCAGTATTGTAATCACTGTTGTACACGGGCCGTGAACTTTGGACTTGCATGTTGCCCCGAAAGCTGGTGGGGCTTGGAGCTTCTGAAATCGTGATTTGCAAGGTGCACTCAATGCGCTCATCGAAAGTGAATTCGTCGTTCGTCCAACGTCGACCGTTCATGAATTCTTGGATGTTATCTTCCAAAGATTCAAAGATGGAAGTCTCAATGTTTGAGATTTGTGGTGCGATAACTTGGACCCTGCAATTTAGTTCTTGGGCCTCGTTCGTGTTCGCGAATAGCAGGATTGTCAGCCCCACCAGGGCGCCAGAACGAATCGCGTGAAGTGAAATCATGATTGCAAAGTATTCAATACCGTCTCAACAATGTCTTTGGCAACTTCTGCCTTTGACTTTAGCTCAAAATTATGGGTTTTGCCGCTTTTTTCGAGGATGGTGATCTTATTCGTATCCGTACCAAAACCCGCTCCCGCATCAGCTGTTGTATTCAGGATGATCAAGTCGGCTTTTTTGCGCTCGAGCTTGCTCTGTGCGCTTCGCAATCCATCATCCGTTTCCAACGCAAATCCTACGATGAACTGGGTGGGTGTTTTCTGCGCTCCCATTGCAGCTAATATGTCAGGAGTTGCTTCCAATGAAATGGCTCCGGGTAATTGATCTTTGTGAAGTTTGTGATCTGCAGCATCCACAGGCCGAGCATCCGCCACAGCTGCCGCAGCGACGGCAATATCGATTTTTTCAAATCGTGCCATGGTTTCATTGAACATTTCCTGCGCGGTTTGAACTTCCACGATTTCATGAACGTTCGCAGGTGCTGTTAATTGCGTTGGTCCGGTAATCAGGTGGACCGCAGCTCCGGCTGTTGCGAATGCTTCAGCTAACGCGTAGCCCATTTTTCCAGAACTTCTATTCCCGATGAACCGAACGGCATCGATCGGTTCGTGTGTGGGGCCTGCTGTAACAAGCACGTGATGACCATGCAATGGCGCACGTTCTGCAAACCACGATTCTAACCAATCCGCTATTGCCTCAGGCTCTGCCATGCGGCCTTTTCCATCCAATCCTGAAGCGAGAGGTCCCGATTCGGGTTCGATCACCGACACTTCCCTTGATTTCAGCATGGCTAAATTTTCTTGCGTGGCTGGATGTTGGTACATATCCAAATCCATGGCAGGGGCCACGACCACAGGACAACGGCTGCTCAAATGAACTGCAAGAAGGAAATTATCTCCAGCACCTGCGATCATGCTGCTCAGCGTTTGAGCTGTCGCCGGAGCAATGAGAAAAACATCTGCCCAGAGCCCCAAATCTACGTGGTTGGTCCAGAGACCCTGGTCTTTATTTTCCGTAAAATCGCTGTAGACCCGATGCCCTGTTAGCGTGGCCAAGGTCAGAGGGGTTATAAATTCAGTTGCTGCACGCGTCATGACAACCCGAACATGTGCTCCGCGTCTTTGCAGTTCACGTGCGAGCAGGGCTGATTTGTAAGCAGCTATGCTCCCCGTGATTCCTAATAAAATTCGTCGGTTGTGCAACATGGCGGTTGTGCTTCCGCCTGTTTGGTCAGGCCTGTTCTGGGGCGGTTTCAAGACCCTCAGCTCCCTCTTCGTCCGATGTCGCGTCGTTGATTCCGATTAGATCCTGTCCGAGTTCAGCCACAGCGATGCTGTGTGGCTTTGGAAGTCGTTCGTAGAATTTCGAAATCTCGATTTGCTCTCGGTTCTCAAAGACTTCTTCTAAAGAATCAGTCGGTGTGATGAACTCTTCCAACTTGGCGTTCAACTCCTGCTTCATCTCCAATGCCAATTGGTTGCTTCGGCTGCTGAGAATCACAATGGTCTCGAACAAGTTGCCTGTTCCCTGCGACTCCAGCGCATGGTTGTCACGGGTTTCCGTGCTCTTGTCAGCCTTGATGGATTTGAAATTCATGGTCATTCAATGGTTTGATTTGCCGTGAGGTCGTCAATGGCATGGATGCTTTCTGCATGTACGGCTTGTGCAAGATTCATGTACTGACTTTCCGGGAAACGGGCCACGAAGGTAAGAAAAGCTTCAATGGTATCGTTATAACGTTCCAATTTCCTTCGCTCCGTGCTCAATTTGGCGTATTTAAAGTAACTGTCGACGATGAGCCACTGCATTTCCTCTCGGAATGGGGTGTCAGGATATTCCTTCATTGCAGACTCAAATGCGATTGTGGCGCTTTTGAATTGTCCGGTGTGATAATACAACTGAGCGGACTCAAATGATTTGATCTCCAGTTTATGGCGGAGACTATTGACCATATCTTGGCAAGAGTCCCTGAATGCGCTCGCTGGATATCGGTCCATGAAGAGTTGAAATTCTTCAATGGCCTGCTCCGTTTCCATTTGATCTAACGAGGGCTTGGGGCTGAGCCGGTAACTGCACATCGCACTTTCAAATTGTGCTTGCTCTGCCCTTGGGTCGTTCGGGAAAGTCTTGGCAAACATCTTGAAGTAGTAACGAGCCAGATAGTTATCGCCCACGCACCGGTGTGCTTGAGCAAAGTGATATTGTGCATCGATCGATTGCTCAGTGCCTCGACTTAAACTAACCACTTCTTCTAAGATTGGCAAAGCACCATAGCATTTGTTGGAATCCAAGAACCCAAGAGCGCGTTCGTACTTGTAGTCCAAATCTGTGCTCTTCATGATTTTGTTGTATTCGCTGCATCCTGAATTGGAGATGCCCGACAAAATGAGCAGCGAGAATCCTGCTAAATACAACGCACCAAATGCTGATTTTGAATGGGTGTGAATCATGGTTCCGCGAAGGTAACTGACCTCGTTCGGATTTTTTTGCTAAGTGAAGCAATTTTGGAAAACTTAGGTGTTTCTTGGAATTCCACATGTGCATTGTGCAAACATTCTCGCTTTGTCGCTGGAAAAATGTGCCATAACTGAAAAAGGCATAGTAAGTTTGTGCCTTTAAAACCGATTTACTTTGGACATATTCGATCGCATTCGCAACGACCGCGGCCCATTGGGTCAGCACGCACGAGAGAGTCATGGATATTTCACTTTCCCCAAGCTGGAGGGAGAAATTTCGAACCGCATGACGTTCCGAGGCAAGGACGTATTGGTTTGGTCTGTGAACAATTACTTGGGGCTTGCAAACCACCCTGAAATTCGAAAGGCAGACGCTCAGGCCGCTGCAGACTGGGGCATGGGCTATCCCATGGGAGCGCGGATGATGTCAGGGCAAACGGCTCAGCATGAATTGCTTGAATCGCAATTGGCTGACTTCATGCAAAAGGAAGATGCATTTCTCCTGAATTACGGTTACCAAGGTTGTCAATCTGCTATTGAAGCATTGGTGAGTCGTCACGACGTTATTGTGTATGATTCGGAGTCTCATGCTTGCATGGTCGATGGTGTTCGGCTGCACCAGGGCAAGCGATTCGTGTATCAACACAATAACATGGAGTCGTTTGTGAAGCAACTGGATCGAGCAAAAGCGTTGTGTGATCAGTCAGGAGGAGGAATTTTGGTCGTCACAGAGGGGGTTTTCGGAATGGCAGGTGACCAAGGCGCCCTCAAAGACATCTGTGCGTACAAGGAGAAATACGGCTTCCGACTGTTCGTTGATGATGCCCACGGATTCGGGACGATTGGTGAGTCAGGACGGGGAGCGGGAGATGCACAAGGAGTTCAAGATCAAATTGATGTGTACTTCGGAACGTTTGCAAAGTCCATGGCGACCATTGGTGCTTTTGTTGCCGGAGATGAAGATGTGATTGACTACCTCAGGTACAATATGCGTTCTCAGACCTTTGCCAAATCCCTTCCTATGCCGATTGTGATGGGTGCGCAAAAACGACTGGAGATGCTTCGAACGCAGCCCGAGCACAAAACCAATCTTTGGGAGATTGCAAATGCCTTGCAATCTGGATTGCGGGAAGCAGGTTTCAACTTAGGTTTGACGAACTCCTGTGTGACACCAGTATTTCTTTCAGGTGGCCTTGGGGAAGCGACGAACTTGACATTGGACTTACGAGAGAATTACGGGATCTTTTGCTCGATTGTTGTGTATCCGGTAGTGCCCAAAGACACCATCATGCTGCGATTGATTCCAACCGCAGTGCACACCTTAGAGGACGTGAAGTATACCATTGAAACATTTTCAACGGTCAAAGACAAGCTGTTCGCTGGAGCCTACAAAAGCGAGAAAATTGCATCTTGGGCTTGATCTTCAAATCGGGCTTTCTGCATGAGGGTCTTCATTGAGCTTTCTTACGATGGAACACCTTTTCACGGATGGCAAAGGCAACCGAACGCATTAACTGTCCAGGAGGTTATTGAAGCTCAACTCGCGTTATTCACGGGCGTGCAGGTTCCCATCATGGGATGTGGAAGGACAGATGCGGGTGTACATGCCTCGTATTTTGTCGCGCATGCGGACTGGCCAGAACATTCTCCCAAATCCAAGCAATACCGAGATTGGTCGGAGGCTGCTTGGAAACTCAATGGGATGTTGCCTAAATCCATCGCCATTCACCGCATAACAGAAGTGTCAAACACTGCACATGCTCGATTTGATGCGCTGGAGAGGGGATACGTTTACAGAATGCACACTTACAAAGATCCGTTTCTTGAAGGCCGGTCAGTACGCGTGATGCGAGAGACTGATTTTACGGCGATGCAGAAAGCAGCTCAACTCCTGATTCGAAAAGATGATTTTGCAGCGTTTTGTAAAGCAGGTTCCGATCAGAAGTCGACCATTTGCGATGTCCGTTATGCGGAACTTCGAGAGGACGTGAAGGAGGAGCAATGGACATTTGAAATTCGGGCGGATCGATTTTTACGCAACATGGTCCGGGCGATTATGGGTACNNGAGATCGTTCTGAGGCAGGTGCCTCAGCGCCTGGTTCAGGTCTGTATTTGAATCAAGTTACCTATGCTGACTTTAAAGCATTGCCAACAAAGGGATTTATGAAAGCTGCAGGAGATGCCAACTGAGTCAAAAAAGGATGTAACCGGTAGGATTTTTGATGGCGCGACCTTGCGCAAAATTTTGGAACAGGTTCGGCCATACCGGGCTCGGTTTATCTTGACCGGTGCATTGGTACTGGTGCTGTCTAGTTTGGTTTGGATTCGACCTGCGTTGATTCGAATTGCTGTGGATGATGCGATTCCTCAAAGTGATGCTGATTTGCTTCTAAAGGTTTTCCTGGGGGTCATCTCCATGCTCATCATCGAGGCTCTCTTACAATTTCGCGTCACGTATTTGGCGAATTGGGTGGCTCAATCGGTGAGTTTGGATCTCCGATCTAAATTATTTCGTCACATTGCTCGTTTCCGATTGCGCTATTTTGATCAAACTCCTGTAGGAACCCTCGTAACCCGACACGTCAGTGATGTGGATGGCATAGCCGATGTTTTTTCGAATGGGATTCTCAACGCCATAGGTGATTTATTGGCCTTGCTGGTCGTCATAGGAACCATGTTGTGGGTCGACTGGCAGCTCACCTTAATTGTTCTCATTCCCATTCCGCTTTTACTTCTCGCTACCCGGATTTTTCAAAAGGTCATCAAAAAAGCGTTTGTGGACGTCCGCAACCAAGTTTCTAGGATGAATGAGTTTGTTCAAGAACATGTAACAGGCATGCACATTGTTCAGGTATTTGGACGTGAGCGAAACGAGGCTCGCGAATTTGAGAAAATCAATGCGACGCACAGAGACGCCAATATTCGGTCAGTGTGGGCTTTCAGCGTGTTTTTTCCACTGGTTGAATTATTTTCTGCCACGAGCATTGGTCTATTGCTTTGGTGGGGAATGCAGGACGTCCTTGTTGAGCGGATGACATTGGGTATTTTGCTCCAATTCATTCTGTATGTTTTTATGTTGTACCGCCCAATCCGTCAGCTGGCTGATCGGTTCAATGTATTGCAGATGGGCATTGTCAATTCAGACCGTGTTTTCAAACTCTTGGCCAAAGACGATCGAATTCAGGATTCGGCGACCACTCCATTTGAGCATTGTCAAGGTGAAATTGAATTTGACGGAGTCTGGTTTGCTTATCAGGGTGAGGAGTGGGTCTTGAGGGACGTGTCCTTTCACATCAGACCTGGAGAAACCATTGCTTTTGTAGGCCCAACAGGAGCTGGGAAATCGACCATCATTAATCTTTTGAGTCGGTTTTATGAGAATCAACGAGGTACCATTCGGATTGACGGAAGGGACATCTCTTCGATTCCTCTTGAAAGTTTGAGAAAACACATTGGGATCGTTTTACAGGATGTGTTTTTGTTCTCTGACAGCTTGCGCAATAATGTTACGCTATATGACAAGGATGTTGTGGAGTCCACTTTGGAGGCGGCAGCCACTGCGGTTGGTGCGGATGAGTTTATTCGACAGCTGCCAGAAGGTTGGAATCAGAATGTGCGAGAGCGGGGCGCGATGTTATCCGTCGGCCAACGTCAATTGATCGCCTTCATGCGAGCATACGTGGTTTCACCAACCATCCTTGTTTTGGATGAGGCGACCTCGAGTATAGACTCAGAGAGCGAGTTGCTGATTCAGCGGGCCACTGCACGTATCACAGAAGGTAGGACGTCTTTGTTGGTTGCCCATCGATTGTCCACGATTCGCAACGCGAAACGGATCTTAGTCATGGATGAGGGGCGAATTGTTCAGTCCGGTTCCCACGAATCGCTGGTCGCCGTTGACGGCCTGTACCGCGAATTGAGTCAGTCTCAACATGACGAAATCGAGTGATTGGCCGAATTGCTTCGAGTTGCTCCGTCATTAAGCGCAACGTTTCAAGTTTTCATGCCGAAGTTCGCCCAGTAAACGAAAGCTGTGTATCTCCTTTAAATCTTGTGTGCCCTGTTTAAAACGCCACGGGAGTTTGGAAATGAATAGGGCTTTTCGCACTTTTTTGATGGCTTGAATACGCAGATAAAGGTCCTGCAACAGCTGGGTATGTCGATCATTTAATTCTTCAGCGTGGTATTCTGTGAATTTGATCAACCTTCGTGTTCGCAGGGCGAAGAGCAAGGCAGATTTGGCAGAAAATGTTTGGGGGTTTGGGGCAAATTTGTATGCTTCCCACGCGTTTTTCTGGTTTTTGAGCTCCTTGGCGTAGAGGATTTGGGCCGCTTTGTGAAACGTTGGATCGATCCCCCCATGAATAAGCCACACCCACAAAACATTCGCCGCTGAACGAAGCGAGCTGGTGCGTGAAGCGCTTGGAGTGAGTGAGTCGTTTGTGGTATGTACAAATAGCATGATTCACCTTACGCAAGCACTCCGAGAAGGTTGCAGGGGTGAGGGGAAGAGTGGCTTAAATGCATTTGAAGTGATCGAACGGCTCCAGGCACGATTCACATTGAAAATGAGCTTTACATGCCGTCGATCCAAAGGCACTGATCATTTTTGTGTTCGCACTGCGGCAGCGCGGACAGGAAACTTTTCGCTCCTTGCCGAGTAAGAATGCTTTGTCGGCGCTATTTCCATCAGGCGGTGCAATTCCGTGTCGCTTCATTTTTTCACGTGTGTCGTTATCGATCCAGTCGGTGGTCCAGGCCGGTGAATGTACCAGTTTGACACGAAAATTGGTTTCAAACTCGGATACAGCTTCACTGATGTCATCTTGGATCGCATCTGTTGCAGGACAACCAGAATAGGTCGGTGTGAGCAGGATGACAGCCGTACCGTTTTGATCGATTTCACATCCACGGATCATGCCCAGTTCTGTTATGCTTAGAAATGGAAGTTCAGGGTCCTGGACATTCGACAGGCATGCTTGTATGCGGCTTAACCGTTCCTCTACCATTGGGCTCCTGGATAGGTACGGGGCAAAACCTGCATTTCAGCGAGTAAATACGAGAGGTGTTCCGTGTGCAAGCCGGACCGGCCACCTGTTTGGGTACCGCTGTTTTCGGGCATCACCAGAGTGGCTTCAAGAAGTATTTGATTCATTGCTTCTTGCCAGGGCTTTTGCAAATTGGCAAGAAGTGGCATAAGTCCATCAGCGGCTAAGGACTCGGTAACAGCATCGTCAGCAAAGAGCTCTCCTGTGTACGACCAAAGTCTATTCAGGCTCTTTTGAATCCGATGATGACTCTCCGATGTTCCATCTCCCAATCGTATGACCCATTGGGAAGAATGTTCAGCATGATAACGGACCTCTTTGACAGCCTTGGCAGCGATAGCAGAGACTTCTTTGTCGATGGATTGCGCGGACAGCGCTTCATACCGCAAGAGTGCGAATTGGTCAAAGAGACATTGTCGCATGATGGTATCTCCAAAATCTCCATTGGGAAGCTCAACAAGCAAAGCGTTGGTAAATTCACGGTCCGTTCGAAAGTAGGCGAGTGCATCTTCGTCCCGTCCATTTCCTTCCCGTTCACCAGCTAAAGTGAGAAATGCGCGAGCTTGGCCTAACAAGTCTAAAGCAACATTGGATAGCGCAATGTCTTCTTCCAGCGCGGGGCCGTGTCCACACCATTCACCCAGTCTTTGGGCCAGAATGAGTACATCGTCGCCCAACCGCAACAAACCGGCATGCAGATGATTCTCCATTACATATTTTTCACTTCATCGGGCAACTCATAAAAAGTGGGGTGCCTGTAAACTTTATCATTTGCAGGGTCGAATAGCATGTCCTTATCCGATGGAGAAGAAGCGGTGATGTCCTCGGCTCGAACGGCCCAAATACTTGTTCCTTCTTGGCGGCGGGTGTAGACATCACGTGCATTGTCCATGGCCATCTGAGCGTCCGCAGCATGCAAACTTCCAACGTGCTTGTGGCTCAGCCCTTGACGGCTTCGAACGAAGATCTCCCAAAGGGGCCAATCTGATTTTTTTGCACTCATGCTGCGTTAGATTGATCCGACGTTCGTTTCGCGCGTTTTGCCGCATATGCCGCCGCGGCGTCGCGTACCCAAGCACCTTCATTATGCGCTTTGACCCGTGTTTCGAGTCGTTCCCTGTTGCACGGACCATCTCCAGCAATGACGCGCTGCAACTCACTCCAATCGATGGGGCCAAAATCATAATGGCCCGTTTGCTCGTTCCAGCTTAAATCAGGGTCGGGCACGGTGAGCCCAAGCAATTCCGCTTGTGGAATGGTCATGTCCACAAAACGTTGACGCAGTTCATCGTTGCTGAATCGTTTGATTTTCCACTTCATGGACTGGTCGCTGTGCTTGGATGCATCGTCACTTGGGCCAAACATCATCAAAGAAGGCCACCACCAACGATTCAAAGAATCTTGGGCCATTTCCTTTTGCTCAGGTGTCCCGTTGCAAAGGTTCATCATGATGGAAAAGCCTTGGCGTTGATGAAAACTTTCCTCTTTGCAAACCCGGACCATGGCTCGGGCATATGGACCGTAGCTGCATTTACACAAGGGGACTTGATTCATAATGGCCGCACCATCCACCAACCAACCTACGGCACCCATGTCCGCCCAGGACAGTGTAGGGTAATTGAATATGCTTGAATATTTCGCTTTGCCTTCATGAAGAGCATCCAACAGTTCCTCGCGATTTACGCCCAAAGTTTCTGCAGCGGAGTATAAGTAAAGTCCGTGTCCGGCTTCATCCTGCACCTTTGCGAGTAAAATGGATTTTCGTTTTAAGCTCGGTGCCCGGGTAATCCAATTGCCCTCGGGCAACATCCCAATGATCTCACTGTGTGCGTGCTGACTGATTTGACGAATCAGCGTTTTGCGATAAGCATCGGGCATCCAATCTTTCGCTTCGATCTTTTGTTCAGAAGCGATGTAGGCGTCGAACCGTTTTGTCAAGTCCATTTCGTGTGACATGTGCGGATATTTATTGCAAAGATAACAACCTCGAGGCCCAATGGTTTTGATCAAATTTTGTCGAGTATTTTTGCGGCATGAATGAATTTTATACGTTGCGTGTTTCAGAGGTTCGGAGAGAAACAGAAGGATGCGTTTCGGTTAGCCTAAGCTTGCCAGAGTCGATGGTACAGGATTTTTCCTACCATGCGGGTCAGTACTTGACCATGGAGGCAGAGATTGGTGGAGAGACGGTAAGACGCAGTTACTCACTTTGCAGTGCTCCCTGCGAAAATGAGCTTCGCGTCGCCATTAAACAAGTAGAAAACGGCGTATTTAGTACGTGGGCGAATCAATCGTTGCAAGCCGGTGATGCGTTGCGTGTCATGACACCCAATGGGAAGTTTGTGTTGAAGACTGATGCGCATCAAACCCGTGAATTTCTTGCCTTCGCTGCTGGTTCAGGCATTACGCCCATTTTAAGCCAGATTAAGCAAGTGTTAAAGGAAGAACCGAATAGCCAGTTCACCTTGTTTTACGTCAATCGAGATACAGCGAGTATCATTTTTCGAGAGTCTTTGCAGGAATTAAAAGACGTATACCTCGATCGGTTCCGACTGTTTCACATTCTTACCCGCGAGCCACAGGATATTGAATTGTTCAATGGCCGGCTCGATGAAGACCGATGCAAAGCCATCCTCGCCAGCGAGTGGGTTGATGTGGACCGGGTAGAATCTGCCTACTTGTGCGGGCCTGAGGAGATGATTTGGGCATGTAAATCAGCATTGGAAGGAGCGGGCATGAATTCTGAAGCGGTCAAATTCGAACTGTTCACTTCCGGAAAGCCCCCGGTCAAGCCAGAAACAACAAAGACCAAGGCAGAGGCCAACGATCACAGTGGAAAGCGACTCTCCATTGTAATGGACGGTGTGACCACCGTGGTTCAAGTACCGCCGGGCAAGGCGATCATGGATGCGGCTTTGGATGCTGGACTCGACGCACCCTACAGCTGCTTAGGTGGGGTTTGCTGCACGTGCAGGGCCAAACTTGTTCAAGGCACGGCTGAAATGGAGGTCAATTATGCGTTAGAACCCGATGAAACTGAAGCGGGGTTTGTGCTGACATGTCAAGCGAAGTTGACCGGAGAAGGTCCGTTTACGGTTGATTTTGACCAGCAGTAGTGCAAGCAAATCAATTAGCCAGCCCTTTCAGACAGCTCAAGCCAGCGGTTTTCAGCTTCTTCCAAACCGGTGGTTACTTCATTTAATTCATGGCCGATGGACTGCAACTGCTCCGAGTCTTGAATGGAGTACAGTTGTTCTGTGAGCTCCGATTTCCGGGTTTCAAGGGCATCTATTTTACTTTCAAGTTCTTCAAATTCGAATTTCTCCTTGTAGGAAAGACGCTGGGAATAGTCGTTTTTGCTTGCTGTGGAGTTGACGTGATCAGTTGATTCAATCGGTTCAACGGTGGTCCTTGTCCTCTTCTCGGATTCCTTGAGTTGTTCGTTGAGAGCCAAACGATATTGCGTATAATTTCCAGGAAAAAATCGGACTTCAGGGGAATGCCCTAGCACCCAAACATGCTCCACCAATCGGTCCATGAAATAGCGATCATGGCTCACGATAATGAGACATCCTGGAAAATCCATAAGGAATTCTTCGAGAATCTGCAATGTATAAATGTCCAAGTCATTGGTGGGCTCATCCAAAATCAAAAAGTTTGGATTGGCCATGATGACTTGCAGCAAATGCAATCGCTTTCGCTCTCCACCACTCAATGAAGAGATCAGCTGGTGATGCGTCGAACGGGGGAATAAAAAACGCTCGAGTAATGCAGCGGCGGTTATTTTTTGACCTTTTTCCAAAGGCATGAATTCGGCAATATCATACACGGCTTCGATGATGCGCTGGCCATCTGGAAATTCGGCTCCTGATTGATGATAATGCCCAAATACGACCGTTTCTCCGAGAACTGCTTTGCCACGGGAAGGGGAAGTTTTTTGGGTAATGACATCGAGTAAGGTGGATTTGCCCGATCCATTGGCGCCGACGATGCCAATGCGTTCTGCCCGCTTAAAATGGTGGGAGAGTCCTTCAAATAATACGCGGTCACCAAATTGATGCGCGACTTTGTGGAGCTCGACAATCTTTCCGCCCAGCCGGTGTGGATTGAGACGTAAGGTCAAGGGGTCTTCTTCCAACCTTTTTTTTGCCGCACTTTTGATTTCGTAGAATCGTTCAATGCGGGATTTAGACTTTCCCGTCCGTGCAGAAGGGGTGGAGCGCATCCACTCCAATTCACGTTTAAATGCGCCGCGTGCTTTTCCTCGGTTCGCCAAAGCATTTTCCTTGCGTTCTTCGCGCTTTTCGAGGTAATAACTGTAATTGCCTTTGTATTTGAAAAGGGATTGATCGTCCAATTCCAGAATGGTATCGCATACATTTTCGAGGAAATAACGATCGTGAGTGATCATCAGCAAGGTCATCTTGGATTGGACCAAATGCCGCTCAAGCCATTGGATCATGTCCAAATCCAAGTGGTTTGTTGGCTCGTCAAGAAAGAGAACATCGGGTTCCTCAATGAGCACACGAGCCAAAGCGATGCGCCGTCTTTCTCCACCGCTCAAAGAGGCCATCTTGCGTGTCAAATCATGCAGATTGAGTTTCCCAAGAATTTCCTTGGCGCGGGCCTCAAAGTCCCATCCATTGTGGAGGTCCATTTGTTCGTAGGCAGCTTGCATTTGGGCTTCATCTTGTCCTGACTCTAATGCAGATGCGTACAAGCGCATAGCCTGAACTGCGGCCATATCACTTGCGTACAAGTGGTCCATAATGTCTTCCTCTGGTTCGAAAGATGGGGCTTGTTGTAAATAGCTCCATCGAATGCTGGAGTCCATGCTAATGCGCCCTGAATCCAGCGGTTCAACGCCGCATATTCCATTGAGTAAGGTTGTTTTTCCCGTGCCATTTTTTGCAACAATGGCTGTTTTTTGCCCCAGTGAGAGACCAAAAGTCAGGTCTTCAAATAGAAGCCGATCGCCGAAGCGTTTGCTCAAGTTTTCAGCAGAAAAAACATTAATGACTGACATGGGTGCGAAAGTACGCGCAGCGTGCTGGAATTCGGGGCTTTCCCATTGTAAATTGCGCCGTGCTTTGGTTTGAGAAGACGTGGGGAGATATGACCCCGATGGAGATGTTTGCTGCCTTGCGACTGCGGTCGGAAGTTTTTGTGGTGGAGCAGGATTGTGTATACCCGGACTTGGACGACAAGGACGTGAAGTCAATTCACCTTGGTGCATTGGAATCGGAGGCTTTGGATGGTCAACCGGCACGGGCTGTGGTCCGATTGGTTCCACCAGGCGTTTCTTACGCGGAGCCAAGCATTGGACGCGTTGCCATCGATAAAGCGTCCCGTTCAACTGGATTGGGTGTTGAATTGATGGAGCGTGCCATTCGATGCTGCGTGAGGCAGTGGCCAGGCCAGGGCATCCGTATTTCGGCTCAGCAGTACCTCATTGGTTTTTATAATCGATTGGGATTTGAAGCCGTTGGAAACGGATACGATGAGGATGGAATCCCTCACATTCAGATGTACTTGGCTCCCCGTGGAGTGTCCTATTGGCAATTGGAATGGTCCAAGGCACGTCAGTCTTTTTGTGATGAATTGAATGCTCTGTCAACGAATCAGCTCCATGGTTCGAGAGAGACATGGGGAGGTTTGCAAGTGCTACAACATTTGCGCATGTCCGAAGCGAGCCTGTGGGGCTACTTGGGTAAGAAGCAACAGGCCAATCCGGTCGACCTACCCGTTTCGACGCTTGAATCAGACAAGCGCGGATTGAAGCTCATTGAAGCACTCAAGTCGAATGCGCGTTGGAAGGATCCCACGCGCGGTGCATCACTCACCCCAGAACTTACTAAATCCCTTGACGTGCATCAAATGAAGAAGGAATGGGAAGAGGAACAGCAACAAGCTTTTGCGCTGCTCTCTGGTGCATTCAAATCCGAGGATTGGTGGAAAGTGCAGGTCTTCAATCACCCGGTTGCGGGCAGGATATCGCTGTCTGATACATTTGGTTTTGGTGCAGCGCACATTCAGCATCATATCCATCAATTGCGCAGGTTGAACCAATCCATAGCTGAAGACGTCTCATGATATCTGTAGTGATCCCTTGTTTGAACGAAGTCGGTTACATCGAGAGCACACTCCAAAGTTTGATTCGACAGGAAGATCCCCGAGAGCCTTGGGAGGTGATTGTGGCGGACGGTGGAAGTGACGATGGAACGCGAATGTGTTTGGATGAAATGAGCCAGCAGCACGCAAACGTAAGGTGGGTGGATAACCTTCTAAAAACCACGCCCAATGCACTGAATTTGGGCATCGAGGAAGCCCGTGGCGATACCATTATCATTTTGGGAGCCCATGCAGAGGTGGACACGGACTTTTTAATCAGGAATGCCGAATTGCTTAAAGCGCACCCCGAATCAGGTTGCGTCGGGGGGGTAGTAGAGCAGGTTCACGGGTCCGCTTCCTCACGACGGATCGGTGCAGCTATGAGTACACCATTTGGAGTGGGAGATGCCAGGTTTCGAACGGGTGGTGCCTCGGGGCACGTGGATACTGTTGCCTTTGGAGCCTACCGTAAATCTGTGTTTGAGGAGATTGGATTGTTTGATTCGGCATTGACTCGAAACCAAGACGATGAATTGAATTACCGGTTGTTAAAATCGGGATGGCGGATTTGGTTTGATCCCCGTATCCGAAGCCGCTACCATGTCCGGTCTACTTATCCGCAATTGTTGCGACAGTATTTTCAATATGGGTATTGGAAAGTTTTTGTCAATCGAAAGCACGGGACCATTACAACGTGGAGGCAAGTTATTCCCGCTCTCTTCTTGATGGTTTTATTCATTGCTGGAGCTGCCTGGATTCTGGAGGTTTTTGGTCATTGGAGCGACCTTTGGAGTGGATTTGGGGCTTCTATTTTTATGACATCTCTTTTCTTGTGGTTGGTAGGAGCGGTAGGATCGGCCATTTCAACGGCTCATTCATTCCGGGATGTGCCTGGAATCATGCAGGCCTATTTGGTGATTCATTTTGGATATGGCCGGGGCTATTGGCGTGGTATTTGGGATTTTTTGATTCTTCGCAGAAACCCGCGAAGTGAGTCTGAAGCTTTGACTCGATGAGAGCAAGAATGCATCAATGGATGGTTTGGATGCCAGCATTTACTGCTTTGGTCATCCCAGTGCATCCTCGCCTCAGCAGTATTTCACTTCTTATTTGGGTGGTAAGCGCTTTGGTCTTTGAAGCGATCTGTGTTTTTTCGAAGGAATCATCCAAACATTCAGATACATCATTGGCTGCTTTGGGAAGGTCAGGTATTTGGTTTGCTTCCGGTGCGGTGGGAATGTACTTGATGTACGGTCTTGGTTTATTGTGGACAGAGCATTGGGAGTTGGGGAAGTTTGCGATGGAAGTAAAATTCAGTTTGCTTCTCGTCCCATTGCTCACGTTGCATCATGTTCATCGTTGGGGACGTTCCGGATTTGAGAAAGCGAAAAATGCGTTTTTACTGGGATTGGTCGGATTTGTCGTTTGGCGTGTCTCCTTCGCATTATGGACGGGGGACAAAGGAGCCTGGCGATACGATGGTCTAGCTGGGCCTTTTCATCCAACCTACATCGGAATGTACCTGACGCTGGCTGTCTTGTTGACTACATCCAAGAAGTTGGCAATGCGTGTGATGGTTGGTTTGGCAGGAGGTTTCGTAGGGTTGTTGGCTTCCAAGGCCGCATGGATTGTAGCCTTAGGTGTTTGGGGAGTGGAGGCTCTGCGTTCAAGAAAAGGGGATGTGTACAGAACTTGGACTCTTTTAGGCTCAATCGGACTGCTTATTACGTGCGGGACACTGGCTGACGAAGGTAGAAGCGATGAGCTGCGCAAGTATGTGTCACATGGTGCGAATTTGGAACAGACGGAGCCATCCATGTCGACCCCTTATTCGGATGCGTCCATACCGGAAGTGAAAACGGGTTCTTCTGGCGGAAGGATGCAAGCATGGAAGGCATCTGTTGCCTTGATTCGGAGGCATGTAATGGGGGTGGGGACAGGCGATGTAACCGATGAACTATGCTCAGAATACGGGCATATGGGCGCGACTTACGCCCTCAAAAAACAGATGAACCCACATAGTGTATGGCTACAAATGGGTGTGAGCCATGGTGTTTTTGGATTGTTGCTACTGCTGGCTTGGATTGGAGGAACAACCGCGATCGCTTGGCACAGCGGCCAATGGACTTTGGTGCTGTGGCTCGGAATTTGGGTCGTCAATGGATGCTTTGAAAGCCTCTTGGAGCTTCAGCAAGGTGTGGTTCCTACCGTATTCTTGACCTTGATGTTGGCGGTTATGAGTTCGCCAGATCGCGCGAGCACCGAACATTGATTTCCTGCTGTTTAAAGCTGTTGTTCCTTCGTTGTGGAGCTTGTTCGAGCTGATTCGATTGCAGTTTTCGATGCTTTTACGAATCCAATGAAGAGTGGGTGAGGAGCCTCAACCGTACTGGAATATTCAGGATGAAATTGCGATGCAACAAACCATGGGTGTTTGGGAATCTCAATGATTTCAACCAGCCCCGAGTCCGGGTTTTTTCCGCTTGCTATCATGCCATTGGACTCGAATAATTCCAAATAGGCATTGTTAAATTCGTAGCGGTGACGGTGACGCTCTTCGATCCGTAAACATTTGTATGCATCGAACGCCAAAGACCCTTCTTCTAAATCGCAGGGGTAGGCTCCTAACCGCATGGTGCCTCCCATGTTTTGGATGCTTTTCTGTTCCGCCATCAGATCGATGACTGGATCGTTCGTGTACTCCTTGATTTCGGTGGAGTGGGCTTCCTCTAATTGCAGCACGTTGCGGGCAAACTCAATAACCGCACACTGCATCCCCAGGCAGATTCCAAAAAATGGAATGTCGTTCTCTCGTGCATATTGGATTGTCTCAATCTTTCCATCGATTCCCCTTGAGCCAAAGCCAGGAGCAACGATGATCCCGTCCAAATGGCGGAGTTTTTCGGTGCTGTTTTTGGCGTGAATGGATTCACTGTGAATCCAATCGATTTCTACGTTTACTTCGAGGTGAGCTCCTGCGTGAATGAGTGCTTCAGCTATGGACTTATAGCTATCCTTTAATTCCACATACTTCCCAATTAAACCGATGGAAACAGTGGACTTTGGATTCTTGTAGTTGTTTAAGAATTGTCTCCAAGAACGAAGATCAGGTTCTTCATTCTGAGCGGGCATCCCCAATTTATTCAGCACAACTTGATCCAGTTTTTCATCCATCATCAACAGAGGAACATCATAAATGGTCTCGGCATCTATGCTTTGAATGACCGCATTGGGAGCTACGTTGCAAAATCGAGCGACCTTGGAACGCACCGAGTCTGTCAATTCATGTTCGGTTCGACAGACCAAAATGTCGGGTTGAACACCAAATTCAAGCAATTGTTTGACCGAATGCTGAGTTGGTTTGGTTTTGAGTTCACCTGCGGCGGCTAAATATGGAATGAGGGTCAAGTGGACCACGAGCGTTTCTTCTGGACACTCCCACTTCATTTGTCGAACGGCCTCTATGTATGGCAAAGACTCAATGTCCCCAACGGTGCCTCCGATCTCGGTGATAACAAAATCGTAGTTCTTTTCAGCTCCAAGGATTTGAACGCATCGCTTGATTTCGTCCGTGATGTGCGGAATGATTTGGACGGTTCGCCCCAAGTATTCTCCCCGTCGCTCTTTGTCAATGACGGATTGATAAATCCGACCCGTTGTGATGTTATTTGCTTGTGTCGTCTGAACGTTCAAAAACCGCTCATAATGCCCGAGGTCCAAATCCGTCTCAGCTCCGTCGACGGTGACGTAACATTCACCATGCTCATAGGGATTGAGGGTGCCCGGATCTACATTGATGTAGGGGTCAAGTTTTTGAATGGTAACGGTGTAGCCTCGTGCTTGAAGCAGTTTCGCCAATGAGGCACTTACGATGCCTTTGCCTAAGCTGGAACTCACTCCTCCGGTCACAAAAATGTAGCGACTGTTGCGAACAGTGTCCGTTGTGTTCGCACGAAAATCTGATTTTTTTTGAGGCATGGTCCCGTATCTGATACGGGATTCAAAGTTAGGGCGAAACTTCAGGCCGATGCTCGATGTGAACATCTTTTGTACAAATCAGGTCAATGAAGGTTTTGGGTGAGCCGGTCAACGAGTTTGAATCCGCTGAATAATTCCTGTGCGACGATTCGAAACAAGGTGTAGATCGGAACGGCTAAAATCATCCCAATCACCCCTGCTAATCCCCCAGCAATGGTGATGACAATGAATATTTCCAACGGATGGGCATGGACTCGGTTGGCGAAGATCACTGGCTGAGTAAAGAAGTTGTCCACGAGCTGTGCGATACCAAATACCAGCAGGCTAGCCCAAAACATGCCTGTTAAATGGGTGGTATCACCGGCAGCTGTAGCCAGGGCGAGCGTGATTCCAATAACCGCACCAGCAAGAGGACCCAAATAAGGAACCAGGTTGCAAAACCCTGCAAGCAAACCAATTAAGAAAGCGTGCTCAAAGCCGATAATTTGCAGCCCTATCGAAACAATCGATGTAATGATGATCATCTGAATCACAAGACCACCGAAATAGCGGGTGAGCAAGCGACTTGTACGATCTACAATGGAGTTTACCTTGGGGGTTAATTCATCCGGCGTGATTGCCTCAATCATGTTGCGAAATAAAGCACCGTCCTTGAGGAAAAAGAAGGTCATGAAGGTCACTGAAAAAAGGCCGAAAAGCAGATCGCCGATGCTCGAGAGTAATTGACGAATCGTGCTCCCAATTTCTTTGAACTCCAATGAACTTTGGATTGTTTCCAAAACAAATTCACTATTTGACCGCTCGTCGCCGCTCATGTTAACGGCCGCCATGCTTTGGTCCAACCAATTGAGGCTTCTTCCAGCCAGTTGTTTCAGTTGTTCCGTGTCAAGTCGATCGATGGCCTGCACTTGTCGGGAGACCAACGGAACAAAGAGCTGAATGACTCCAATGCCTGCGAGCATGATTGCAACAAGGGCCAAGACAGCACCGAGCGACTTGGGTAAATTCCGTCCTTTAATTTTCACCCTATGAATGAAAAGGACGAGGGGACGACCAATGAAGCTGAGAGCCACGGAAATTAGCATAAGACCAACCAAGGATTTAAATTTCCAAAGTCCAACAACGAGAAGGGTGAAACCGATGACTCCAATAAGCGATCGGACACGGGGCTTTTTGATCATGAAAGCGAAGTTAATGTGTTCCTGTAGAGTTCATGTCACCAGATGATTCTAAATTTTTAGTTTATCTAAAATATTTTTTTTAGTTTTGCTAAATGGAAGTTTCCGTGAGCCAAGAAAATTACCTGAAGGCGATTCTCAAATTAGAACGTGCAGAGGGCATAGCGAGCAATCAAGCAATTGCTCAAAACTTGGAATCCACACCGGCTGCCGTTACGGGGATGTTGCGAAAATTGTGCGATGAGGGCTTGGTTGAGTATGAAGCTTATCAAGGAGCAAAATTGACTCAAGTTGGAGAGCAACATGCCTTGTCCACGGTTCGGAAGCATCGACTATGGGAGGTTTTTTTGGTTGATAAGTTGAGCTACCGATGGGATGCAGTGCACGACTTAGCGGAGGAACTGGAGCACATTGGTGATGAGATTTTCGTGGATCGTCTCGCGGCGTTCTTAGGGCACCCACTTTTTGATCCACACGGTGATCCCATTCCAGATGCTCTAGGAAACATTCGGGAACGGAAGGATGTGGTTTTTTCGAGTGAGGCCCTCGCAGGAATGAAGTTTTCCGTCTGCGGTGTTTCCGATTCTTCCGATGAATTCCTTCGGCATTTGAACCGATTGGGAATTGAACTGGGAAGCATATACCATGCTGTTGAGCGATTCGATTTCGATGGGAGTATGGAGTGGACAAATGACGATGGGGAGCGGGTGCTCGTTTCCAGTGGCGTTGCAGAAAAAATCTTAATTCAGATTCATGAATGATGTGATAGTTTGGTTTGAATCGGTTGGAGCGGTCAAAGCGGCTCTTGTGGCGACGCTTTTTACATGGTTGATGACTGCTTTGGGTGCGTCGTTGGTGTTTGTGTTTCGTGAAATGAAGCGTAAATGGTTCGATAGCATGCTCGGTTTTACAGGAGGCGTCATGGTTGCGGCCAGTTTTTGGTCGCTCCTAGCTCCGGCCATCGAAATGTCAGAAGGATCAGGTTTTGCGAAGGTTTATCCTGCTGCAATTGGCTTTGGATTGGGAGCTTTATTCATCTACGGCTTGGATAAATTGACACCACATCTCCACATAAATTTTCGCAAGGATGAAGCCGAGGGACCAGCAACAGATTGGCATCGCTCGACCTTGTTGGTTTTGGCCATTACGCTCCACAACATTCCTGAAGGATTGGCTGTGGGGGTGCTTTTCGGTGGAGCTGCTTTGGGACTCGATGGCGCAACGGTGGGAGCTGCGGTCGCCTTAGCGATTGGAATTGGTATTCAAAACTTTCCTGAGGGATTGGCGGTCAGTATGCCGCTGAGGCGTCAAGGTGTTTCTGCCGGTCGATCCATGTGGTTTGGACAACTGTCTGCTGTTGTTGAGCCCGTAGCAGGGGTCATAGGGGCCATTGCTGTCATGCAGATGCAGGCAATTTTGCCTTACGCCCTGGCTTTTGCAGCTGGAGCAATGATTTACGTTGTCGTGGAGGAAGTCATTCCGGAAACACAGCGCGACAAGTACACGGATTTTGCAACGCTAGGTTTCATTGGTGGATTCTTGGTGATGATGTCTTTGGATGTTGGTCTAGGATAGGGCCAAGGATGAAGAAAAATCAGCACCTTGAAACCAGCCTGAGCTCATGAGCAATATGGTGCGGTGTTCAAGCGATACGGATCCGATAACCTGTTCAAGTTCAGCAACGTCGGTGATGATCTGCAGGGATGAATCACCTCCGAAGCAACTTCGGATAAACTCAGGGTCCAGTGCTGGAAGACCTTTTTGTGTGAGCACAGCGGGACTGTAAAACACAATCGCTTCATCCGCGGCTTCAAGTGCATTGGCATACGTTGGAAGAAATTCAGCATTCAAACTTGAGAATGTATGCAATTCAAACACAGCTGTTAGTTTCCTCAGCGGAAACGCTGCTTTCACGGCTGTGGTGGTTGCCGACACTTTACTTGGTGCATGTGCAAAATCTCGGTATACGGTAAAGCGCTCACCTTCTGAAAAGGTCTCAAGTCTTCGAGCGGCTCCTTTAAAATGTTCGATTGCAGAGTCGAATGCGCTCAAGTTGACGTTCATGATCCGTGCTAATTCTCGCGCACCCGCTATGTTTTGATAATTATGAGCTCCTACCAATGTGGTATGAATTATGGCGCCGTCAGGGAAGGTTAATTCAGATAGACCATCCGGAAGGGTTTTGTGTTTCGGCGTTTGGTAGGTCACCCAATTCAAATCTTTTCGACCACATGAAGCGATGATTTCAGCGAGTCGGGTATTTTCTTGGCACCAAACCACCACGCCGCCTGGCAAAACTGTTTTGAGAAACAACGAAAACTGTTCGGCGTATTCTGCTTCAGTCGGAAACACGTTGATGTGATCCCAAGCGATGCTGCTCAATAGGGCCACCTCAGGTTCATACCAAAGAAATTTGGGGCGACGATCAATCGGTGAGCTGAGGTATTCGTCTCCTTCCAGAATCGCCCATTCTCCTTCCGATTGGAGTTCCACCATTCGTTCAAATCCTTCGAGCTGTGCGCCGACCATGTAATTGAATTGCACATTGGTCCCTCGCAGTGCATGCATTAGCATGGAAGTAATGGTTGTCTTTCCGTGTGACCCTCCGATGACCACGCGTTTTTTCTGTGCATTTATTTCATGCAAAAACTCGGGGTACGACTGTATGGTTAAACCAAGCTCGGAGGCCCTCAACAATTCGGGATTGTCTGGTTTGGCGTGCATGCCCAAAATAATTCGATCAATGGCAGCTGTAATTTGATGAGGGAACCATCCTTCTTCCGGTGGCAATAGTCCAGCGCGCTCAAGCCTTCCACGCGATGGTTCATTGATGTGGTCATCGGAACCTGACACACGATGACCTGCATCGTGCAAGGCCAAGGCTAGATTGTGCATGGCACTTCCGCCAATTGCAATAAAATGGATATGCATGGTTCGAAAATCGGTAAGAATCCCGTCGTTTTCTTTGAATTCCAATTGAAATTCCCACAGCAGGTTCTGAATTGTTCTTGACAGTGGTATTTTCCCCCAATGAATCATTTGGCCTCCCTTTGGCGAACCTTGAGACTTTTTCTTCCCAGCGTGCAGTTTTTGCTGCGGGAAGGACTGGGTCGGGTATATGCTTTGGCTGCAGCTGTAGCTGTATTCTTATTGTTTGCCTTTTTTCGAATCAGATCGCTGGTGGTAAATGCAATTATCACTCAATTCGAAGGTCTTTGGAACGGATGGTTAAGTGAGGCTGAAGATTCAGGACTTTTCGGGAGCACCTTGTTGGACGTACTCGGATCCTCCGCAGAAATTGCGCTTCATTTGTTGGTTTTTTGGATTCAATTAAAATTATTCAAACCTCTGATTTTGATTTTGTTAAGTCCCTTGCTTGCTTGGCTTATGGAAAAATGTTTGGCTGCTCAGGGAATCTCTTTGCCACCTTTCACCTGGGGCGGATTTGTAAGAAATGTTTGGCGGGGAATCAAAGTTGCTTTGTTGCTGACATTGATGGAGTTCATTTTGGTGGTTTTCTGCATGGTTTTAAGTTTTATCGTTCCACTTGTTTTCCCTCCGACGGGTATCATTGTTTTAATTCTCCCATTTATTTTGAGTGGAATTAGTGCATGGTTTTATGGCGCAGCTGTATTGGATTATGCTTGGGAATACCGGTCTGTTTCACCCTTTGATTCTATTCGAAAAAGCTGGCAAAATCGAGGCGTAACGCTAGGAATTGGGATTCCTTTTTTTGCTCTGATGACCATTCCAATCATCTCTTGGACGATAGGTCCTGTTTTTGGAGCGGTTACGTCAATCGCTACAGCTGGTTTTGTTTATAAGGAAATTGTTGAGGAATTTGATTGATCGTTCGCTCGCTCGTTCGTTCGCTCGTTCGTTCGTTCGCTCCGTATTTTTCATAGACTGCGCACCCAGTGCATGCAGGTGTCAGAGTAGTTGTTATTTGTTGTGAAGAACTTTTTAATCGATTAAGTTCAATTATTTAAGGATAAATCACTATATTTACAATTCAAATTATCATGCCATGATGGTCGCTATCGCTAAACTATTTCGAAATAGTCTCCCTTTCTTTTTGCTTGTTCTAAGTGTGAACGGTGCTTTTTCACAAATAGAATTTACTCAAATGGTGCGTTCTAGCCAGGAGGGATCAAAGGTCAATATTTGGATAGATCATTTGCGGCTCCAGCAATTTTCTGATTCAGTTGTTGCCAAAGTGAATTCAGATGGCGATCCTGAATGGGCTACTTGGAGTGACATCTTGACCAATGGAAACAATCCAGGCATGAACGTGAATTACAACAATTTCAGTGTTTTTGGAATTGATAGTCTAACGTCATCTGGTCTGCTGACCGCTGATAGTCTCATCTTGCTCAAAGATGCCTCGATTTCTGGTGACCTTACGGTCATGGATTCCTTGGTCATCCAAGGTGTAGCAGCCCTTGACAGTACCCTAACCGTGTCCGGTTATACTCGGATAAACGACAGTTTGTATGTATTGGAGGCTGCAACGTTTGCTGCGGACTTTACGATTGGCGACAGTTTACGGGTGACAGGTGCAACTGCATTCGATAGTACCCTCACCGTTGCGGGGATGACGGATCTTAACGACAGTTTAAACGTG
>DBBR01000038.1:0-1845 GCA_002292325.1 Flavobacteriales bacterium UBA979
GGATTGATGGAACGTCGCAAAGCCGATTTGACCTTTGGCCTCGTTGTCGTCGTTGAGCTGCAATTCCTGGAAACGAGCACGAAGCGCACTGCGATCGTCCTTTTGAGCTGCATAGAATTCAGGATCGACAATCTTCAACGCCTCGTTGATGGTATTGTAAGTCTTTCCAGTCCCGGGAGGGCCGAAGAAAATTTGATTGAGGTTTGAACTAGGCATATTGACTTGTACTCGATTTAAAAACTGGACAAACTGATCGACAGAGGCTGAGAAAAATTCTTTTTCTCCATACGATGAAGCAGGGGTGTAGTGATACTTTCCGGGGACTTTCCTTTGATTTTCTATCAAGTCATCATAAAGCTTTTTTAATTTTTGCTGGTCCTTTTCTTTGTAGACTGAGATCTTGAAATGAGACTCAAGAATCTCAATGGCTTTTAAATATGAGGAGGCAGCGCCAGAAGTAAACTCTTGGGCATCGATCAACCAGCGTTTAAACAAAGTCCGGATTTCTGCTTTGCTAGCAGTCTGAGAGGCCTTTTCAAATGCTTGAGCAAAAACCAATTCCCGATAGGCAGCATCAAAAAATGTTTTCTCCATCGCTTCAGAACCGTCCGCGCGGTAACTCGACTTCGTAGTTTTCGCCAGCTCCGAATGCGCAGAACGCTTCAGGATCCCCATCTTATTGCGGACACCTTCGATCGAATCAGCTTCCTTCAACCAATTTTGCTCGTCTTCTGAGGTGTCGATATACCGATATCGCGAGGTGCTTTGCTGTCGTTCAATGACAGCAGTGTATCTCTGTCCTATGGTCAGCCCGATTGCCCCTTTGTCTTGCGGCAAGGAATAGCACACCCGCTCATCGCCTGCACTTACCTCTAGATCACTCAAAACCTCAGCGATGACTTCCCAAAGCCCCTCTGCATCTGCCTGGCCTATCATCTTGAGCATCGCAACGAGTCGCTGCTCCGACTCTTTCCCACCCTCCTCACTCACATTCAAGTATGTACCAACGGAGTACATGAAGTCCTGAACAAGCATGTTATCGTCGTCGTCGAAAGTGATCGATTCAGGCAACCTTGCGTGATGAAGGGCCATCAGTTCTTCGTCATCCTTGAGAACGCTCTTCAGCTCTTCGCACATCAAGAGGAAGTCTTCGATAACTTTATACTCCTTCCTTGTGCCTCTCCCAAACGGGGGCCAGAACTTACTGACCTTACAGAAGTCATCAAACATCCGCTTCTTATAAAAGAAGTATCGGTCGGGATATCTTAAGGTGAGGTACAGAACCATGGCCCGGTCACTTTGATAGTGATCCCAATCTGGATTGTTTGGATGCACCTCATCCTTCACTACAGAAGATTTTTCTTCGAAATCCCTGATCCGATCAAGAAGCGATCGTTCCTCATCAAACAACTCATGCAACATAGCGCTTATCGTTTCCGGTCGCTCAGCAGCGAAATCCGTCAATGCTTTGTAAGGGAGATAATGAACGCCACTCCATAAATTATTTGCGTTCTTATTCATAAATGAACGCTCGATATTCTGAAGAATATTTGAACCTGAATGATTGTCCACCCAATTATCCTGAAACCATTGGACCGTTTCCCATTTGTAGAGCTCGTTGTAGACCCTGTCCTCTGGCAGTGACTCGAATGTTCCTGAAATCAACTGTTTGTAGAGGCCAATAAAGCGACCGATCTGACTTGAATTCGATTTTGGAATGATCAGAATCCCTAATCGTTCGAACGCCTTGAAGCAAGGTGTGTTTCGACCTCCTTTGAAATTGTTTTTCGGTGCTTTGCCCGTTGCATGCTCGTTGGCATAAGCCATTAGCGCCTTTGGCGAATG
>DBBR01000038.1:1880-5094 GCA_002292325.1 Flavobacteriales bacterium UBA979
ATGTCTTGCACTCCTCGTTGCACGTGCTCGAGTTGCACTGTTTCAAATTTCATGGGAATCGTTTACTCATTGCGTCACACGACTTGAACAAAGTAAACAAATTCTGTTAGTTATTTCTAATTCCGTCTTTTCGTAGCTTTAGGCGACTATGACGAATCACACCGCCAACCTCCACGCCCGACTCTGGGACATCGCCAATACCCTGCGGGGCAAGATGGGCGCCGATGAATTTCGGGACTACATCTTGGGCTTCATCTTTTACAAGTACTTGAGCGAGAAGATGAACAGCTATGCCGACGAGCTGCTCAAGCCGGACGGCAAGTCTTATGCGCACCTTGCGCGTCGCCGCGGGACAAAGCACCATCGACCTTTCAGACCTGGCTCCGGGCACGTACCTCATCGGTCCTGTCAACGGTCCCAAGCAACGTCTTTCTCGGGTGCGTTGAATGGTGCAACAAAAGAGCACAGGATGCCATTGTTGGTAATAATTTTGCTGGGTTTTACGTTCCATGTTCACACGCTTCAAACTCCATGAAATTCGCTCTCAGAACAGTTATCTTCCTCATTGGCTTCACCAGCTGCCACTCAAAGCCACCATTCCAAAATGGTGACCTCATTTTTCACACGTCCAAATCGACGCAAAGTCAAATGATTCAGGATGTCACCCATTCGAAGTACAGCCACGTCGGAATGATCTACATCCAAGAGGGCATTTCTTATGTCATGGAAGCCGTTCAACCGGTAAAAATTACGCCGTTGGAAGAATTCATTCAACGAGGAGTCAATGCAGAATATACCGTCATGAGGTATTCGGAAGATCTTTCTGAAGAAGACCTGAATCATATGCATGCCTATGGCTCTTCGCAAATCGGCAAGGACTACGACTCTAGATTCCAATGGAGCAACACCACCATGTATTGTTCCGAGTTGGTCTATAAAATCTACGAAGCGGTGGGAGTCGAACTGTGCGAGAAAAACACCTTCGCACATTATAACCTTTCATCTGCAGAGGTGCAGTCGGCCATCCGCAGACGCTACAAGACCGAGCTTGACTTCGATGAAGAGGTCGTGACACCGGTGGATTTATCCAAAAGCACGCTGCTCTATACTGTGTTCGATAATTATTGAAGAGTCGCTGACTCCTGCCAATAGAACGGGTACCTTCTTTCAAGTCCTAGTGAGAAAGAAGTCATCCGGAACTTGCAAAGTTCTGCGATCCTTTGTTTCTTGAAATTATGATCACACGCACCGCAATCACCCTTGGAATCATCTGTGGACTTTCCCTTTTCGGCGCATTCCGTGCTACCGCCCAAACGGAGCACACGTTCGAATTCAACGGAGTCGAACGCACCTATTTCCTCGACAGCCCCGTCGAATTCAACTCGGGAGCTGCGCTGGTCTTTGTCTTGCACGGATACGGCGGTACCGCGTGGTCGATGCGCAATTACTCGGGATGGTCAGCGTTGGCGGAAAGCGAAGGCATCATGGTCTGCTATCCACAAGGTTCTCTGGACATCGAAGATTCACCGCACTGGAACGCAAATCTCGGTATCAGTGCTTCCAATGACCACGGATTTTTGAATGCACTCGCTCAGCATCTTCAGACGACCTATTTCCTCAGTCCAGAGTGCACGTATTCCTGTGGCTTTTCCAATGGTGGTTATATGAGTTACTCGCTCGCCTGCAGCCATCCTGAGACGTTTCGAGCTGTGGGATCCGTGACGGGATCCATGAGCGAATTCGATTTTGACAACTGCAATCCCGAAGAAGCCGTTCCCGTCATTCACTTTCATGGCACGGCAGATTATGTGGTGAATTACAACAACGGAGCTGGTGGCAATTGGGGCGACGAAGGGGTCGAAGAAATCATGGACCTCTGGACCGGCATGATGGGCACCACCGAAATGACCGAAACCGAATTGCCAAACCTCGAAGAAGTGGATGACAGTTCCGTCGACTTTTTTCGGCACCACGGCGCAGCCGGCGGCCAGGAATTTCACCATTACCGTGTGAATGGCGGCGGTCACCAGTGGTTCGGCGTCTGGGGCAACCAAGACATCCAAGCCACCGAGTTGCTCTGGGACTTCTTCGAATCGCACTGCAGCGGTGAATTCACCGGCGTGGAGGAAGCCATGGCCACTGAGTCCGCGCTCGCCTTTTGGAATGGTGAACAGGTGGGCATTCTTGCTGATTGCAACCTCACCGCTTGGGATGCACAGGGCCGTCAAATCTGGCACCAAAAGCACGCCACACGAGGCACACGCATCGACCGGGGCCAATTGCAAGGCATCATGATGCTGCAGGCCATCGGAACAAATGGACAAAGTATCATCCTGCGAATTCACTGATTACCAGCACAACCCTAGCAACCGCTTGTTGCGGTTCTGATGGCATCTGTACTTGACTTGGCTCCAAAACAGCTCTGAAAGACGAAACATAAGACGAAAAAAAGGCCGCATTGAGCGGCCTTTTTCGTTTTCATGCTTGGGATTGAACGACGCTTGTATCAGCGCTCCTCGTACGATGCAATGGTCTTCATGATCACACCATGGCTTTCTGCATTGCTAACCATTTCAGGCGTGCCTTGTGCCGCATTCCACGCCTCCATGTCGATGATATCGAATAGAATGTTCACGTCTTGTGGTCGCTTGGGATCGGTGGATTGAAAGATGCGCGCCGTCACCCCCATGTCCGCAAAATTCTTGACGTTGTCACTTCCTTCCACCCAGGCCTCTGCCCAGCGATCGAAGTCTTCTACCTCGTGGGTAATGGAAAGGGTCGTAGTTGCTGGACTGGCAGCAGCAATTAGGCCTCCTGCGTCATAGTAGTTGCCTTCAGCGACCACTTTTCCATCCTTGAAATTCCAATAGTGGTAGGCCCGCAAATCAATGGCCACTCCAGTTGCAACTGCTGTTCCTTTCCAATTGATATACGCTCGCACACTGCCATCCGCCTCCAAGGAGATCGTATCAACACCGGGCAACCACACGGCGTCGGAACAGTCAATCCCATCAATGGCCTCGTGGTGTGAAGCATAAAGTACCCCGGCCTCGTCCCGGGTCATGCTCTCGCTGCCATAATTCGCGTCCCATATCACAGCGTCTTCGTGGTGCAAAGACATCCAGGTATCATAATCTGCAGATGAATGCGCCGCCAAAACCGCCTGAGCGGTTGCCAAGTTTTTCTTGTAGACCGCATTGTTGGCATTTGTGGC
>DBBR01000044.1 GCA_002292325.1 Flavobacteriales bacterium UBA979
GCATCGCTGAAACCATGCGATCGGCTTTTTTGTTGCGGCGCGACCTCATGATTGAAGGGCTAAGCGCCATACCTGGATTGAAAGTAAACAAGCCGATGGGTGCGTTTTATCTCTTCCCGGATGTCAGTGCATTATTTGGGAAAACCGCGGGAGAACGCACCATCAACAATGCAGAGGACTTTTCGATGTACCTGCTCGAAGAAGCGCACGTAGCCACAGTTGGCGGTAATGCTTTTGGAACTCCTGAATGCATCCGACTCTCGTATGCCGCTTCCGAAGCCCAATTGCAAGAAGCTTTATCTCGGATTTCAAAGGCAGTTGCTGCACTCCAATAAGCTTGGGTGCGTTACCTTCGTAACATGGATGCTCAAGCAGCCTTGCAAAACGCAAACCGCGTCACCGCTCTGGTCGTGGGAGATGTCATGCTCGATGCATACCTCGTGGGTCACGTCAACCGGATTTCACCTGAGGCGCCCGTTCCCATCGTAGACGTTCGACAGCGCGACCGTCGATTGGGTGGTGCTGCCAATGTTGCGAAAAACCTCATTGCACTGGGCTCCAAAGTCCACATAGCTGCTGTAACTGGCCATGATGCCGCTGGAGAGGACATCGCAAACTTATTCGATGAATTGAATGTCGGAACAAGCGCATTGCTCCGGTCGGAGAACCGCCCAACCACAGTCAAAACCCGCGTAATCAGCAACGGTCAGCAGTTGTTGCGTGTGGACGAAGAAGAAACCAACGATATCGAGGAGTCTACCGCTGAATCGTTGTGCGATCGGTGTGAAGACCTGCTCAACACGGAATCCATTGACGTTATCATCTTTGAAGATTACGACAAAGGAACTTTGACCGATTATGTGATTCAGCGGTTGACTCGAGTATGTCGAGAAAAAGGGATCAAAACCACGGTCGATCCGAAGTTCAGGCATTTCCATGCTTACCAAGGAGTTACCCTTTTCAAGCCGAATTTCAAAGAATTACAGGAAGGGCTGGGAATCGCAATCCATAAAAATTCTGATGCCAGTCTAAATCATGCGATTCAAGCATTGATGGAGCAACTGCGGCCAGAAATTGCGATGGTTACTTTGAGTGAGCGTGGCGTTTGCATCGCCTCAGCTACACAGCGGGTAGCGTTTCAGCGTATCCCGGCTTTTGAGCGGGAAATAACCGATGTCAGTGGAGCTGGAGATGCTGTCATTGCTGTTGCATCGGTCCTATTGGCATTGGACGTGCCGATTTGGCAAATCGCAGCTGTCGCCAACCTCGCAGGAGGATTGGTATGTGAAAAGGTAGGCGTCGTCCCTGTGGAGTTGGAACGGCTGCAATCGGAATGGGAAACCCACCGGCTAGCGATGGAATCGTTGATGGATAAAAAATGAACATCCAAGAATTTAGGGAGCGGGTCAATGTCATCTTGTATGGTTCCAAGGACCGCGTTCTTTTGTTGCTGAAGCGACTCAACCTTCTGGTTTCAGCTTCTGCCTTGTTTGTCCTTGCCGTTTATTATGGTTTCCCGAATGAATCCGACACAGCCGCTCAGCTTCTGGGCTTCGTGAAATTTAGCTTTGCCTTTTATGTCGTGCACTATGTGGCCCGAATCCTATACGATTTTCAACCCCGTGAATTTATCCGAAAAACTTGGTTTGAAGCTGTCGTCATGGCGATTCTCGTCATCGAAGGGACCAGTGATTTATTCACGGGTGAGCTACTTATAGGTCGCTTCACTCAATCAATCGGATTTGACTCTATATCAGATTTTTACACAATATTTATACAAGGTTACTTCTTCACCATTGTCGCGACGGAGTTGCTTCGTGGAGGTCGTGTCTTACCCCGTATCCGACTAAACCCTGCGGTGATTTTCATCATCAGTTTTCTCGGGCTCATTTCGATTGGCACCGTTCTTCTGATGTTACCTGAGATGACCGTGCAAGCAGGAAGCATGGACTTTTTGGATGCGCTGTTTACCTCCACCAGTGCAACATGCGTTACCGGTCTCATGGTGGTTGATACGGTTACATTTTTCAGCTTCAAAGGGCAAATTGTCTTGTTGTTTTTGATTCAACTAGGGGGACTGAATCTCATCGCTTTTGGGTCGTTTCTCGTACTAGCCTCCCGGTTTGGGTTGGGCGTTCGCCAGCACGATGTCATCGAGGACTTCGTAAACCGTGACTCATTCAATGCGAGCTCGGGCTTGCTTGGAAAAGTAATGATCTGGTGCTTGGCATTTGAAGGGTTAGGGGCTTTGGCAATGCACCTAACATGGGGCGATGCGCTGAGTGACTTAAGTACCGGAAAACAGTGGTTTTATTCCATCTTCCACTCCATTTCCGCTTTCAATAACGCAGGGATTTCGCTCTTCACCCATGGGTTAGCAAACGAGCAAATCTCTCACCACTACACACTTCATTGGGTGATAACCCTCCTGGTATTTTTTGGGGCGCTGGGAATGGTGGCCATTTTTGACTTATTCGATGTAAGTCGGATGAGAGAACGTATGTCACAGCCGTGGAAGCACATTGGATTTGCAACGAAAATTGCTTTGTACTTTTCAGTGGGACTGGTCGTTTTCGGTGCTGGTGCATTTTGGCTACTGGAGCAGGACGGCGCGCTCTCGGGGATGAGCCCTTTTGGTCAATTGACAACCGCTGTATTTCAAAGTGCAACCCGAACGAGCGGATTCAATACCGTTGATATTGGCGGACTTGGGCTTCCCATGTTGTTTTTGTTGCTCATCTTGATGTTCATTGGCTCCTCTTCAAGTTCCACTGGAGGAGGAATCAAAACGTCAACGCTTTCAATTGTCATGGCAGATGTATGGCGTACAGTCCGCAACCTGGACCATGTGCAGCTATTTAAACGTACAGTTCCTGAATTATTGCGATCTCGAGCATACAGCGTGCTGCTCTTTTTTTTAGTAGGAAACACCGTAGCCATCTTTCTGTTATCCATTACGGAAGACCACATTTTGAACATGGGCGATCGGGACTTGATGGATTTGATTTTTGAAGAAGTGAGTGCTTTTGGCACGGTCGGATTGAGCACGGGTATCACATCCATGCTGAGTCCTTTCGGTAAAATCATCATCATGCTCAGCATGTTCATTGGTCGGGTTGGAACACTTACCGTCGCCTATGCGCTCGGAGGACGAGCTTCGCAAACGCACATCAAATATCCAGAAGGCCATACCATGGTCGGATGATCACATGGGAACACGAATTACGCCTTATTCCAAACCGGAGCAGGAATCGAAAAAAAAGCAGGTAGCTCGGATGTTCGACAGCATCGCCCATAGGTACGATTTTCTGAACCATCTCTTCTCTCTCGGCATTGACGTCCTCTGGCGCAAGCGCGCCATGCGTCTGCTAAAAGAGCACTTCGCTGAAAAAGAAGGTGAAATCCACTTAATGGACATGGCCACCGGAACCGCCGATTTTGCGCTTGAAGCTGCTCGGGCTAACATCTCTCCTATTCGCGTGACCGGTGTGGACATCTCCCCAGGGATGCTGGAAGTTGGACGAAAAAAAATTAAGCGCAAACACTTAGACCATTGCATTGAGTTGATTGAGGGAGATAGCGCTGAACTCCCCTTCGAAGACAACACTTTTGACGCTTTCACCGTTGCATTCGGTGTCCGTAATTTTGAATTTCTTGAACAAGGACTAACAGAAATGCATCGAACGCTCAAACCTGGGGGATTGGGGGTTATCCTGGAGTTTTCTAAACCGCGTGCGTTCCCACTGAAGCAAATTTTTCACTTCTACTTTCATTTCCTGATGCCCACGGTAGGAAAACTTGTGTCAAAAGATTCAGCGGCCTATTCTTATCTCCCTGAGAGCGTAGAGGCGTTTCCTGAAGGTGATGATTTCTTGCAAATTATGGAAGCGTCGGGGTACCGAGAATCCAAGGCCATTCGCCTTACGGGCGGAATCGCAAGTATCTATACGGGACTCAAGTGAATATCCGGGTTTTTCCATCTCAGCTTTCAGGTCAAGTAGCTGCTCCCCCATCCAAATCTGTTATGCAACGCTTGGTTGCCGGAGCGCTCCTAGCTGATGGTACAAGCCATCTTTACAACATTTCCCAATCTGACGATTGCACTTCGGCTTTGCTCCTGGCATCGCAATTGGGTGCAGAAATCGAACTTGGAGAAACCGATGTACGCATCACCGGAACAGGAGGAAACATCATTCCGCGATCGGCCCAATTGACTCCTGGTGAATCGGGATTGGCTGCACGCCTGTTCACGCCCATCGCTGGTTTGGGATCCATGAAAGTATCAATGCAAGCGGAGGACTCCCTGCGAGGTCGTCCCATGCAGGAATTTGAATCTGTTTTCCGTCAACTTGGCGGATGCCTTAAGACGACGGGTGGCTCCTTCCCTGTCTCGATTGAAAGGCCATTGCAAGGAGGAACGACGATGTTGAATGGGCAAATATCCTCACAGTTCACCACCGGCTTACTTTTTGCTTTGCCTTGCGCCAATTTGCATAGCGAGCTTAATGTGCACAAGCCTGTAAGCACACCCTACATCGACCTCACCCTGCAGGTGCTCGCTGATTTTGGAGTCGAAATTCATGCAAATGAAGAGCGTGCTCATTTTTCATGCGACGGACACCAAACGTTCAGGCCGATTGAGACTGTGGTTGATGGCGATTGGTCTGGCGCTGCGGCTTTGGCCGTGGCCGGAATGTTATGCGCCGAATCATCGATTGAGATTTCGGGATTAAACAACCAATACAGACAAGCAGATGAAGCCATCCGAGGGGCCATGCTCTTCGCAGGTGGCGCACTGTCTGGAACAGATGAGGGCATACAAGTGGCCAAAAGGCCTGTGCGAGCTTTCAATGTGGATTTGACGGACTCTCCCGATTTATTTCCAGTCTTGGCTGCATTGGCCGCCTTTGGTAAAAAACCATCCAAGCTGAAAGGAATGCATCGACTTGAGCACAAAGAATCGAACCGTGCAGCGGCCATTCAGACTGAATGGAAGAAGTTGGGTATTCGTGTGGAAATTGACCGAGCGGGCGATGAGCTTATCGTGTTCCCTCGAGATCAAAATTTTGTTCCTACTGAACCAATCGATTCCCATGGCGATCATCGGATTGCCATGGCAGCGAGCATCGTCGGTCTGGCAGGAGAGCATCCTATCATAGTAAGCCATGCGGAATGCGTTTCCAAAAGCTATCCGGAATTTTTCGATGACCTCGAAATCATGGGAGCAAGCTTCAGGATACAATCTGAATCGAAATAAATATAGCTTGATACAAGAAAAGACCCACGGAGTGGGCCTTTTCTTTCAAGTTCCGGTAATATTTTAAGCAGAATTACTCTTCTCCTACGCGAGAGACAGAAAATGACAGGGTTTTAATCACCACTGCAGCTGTACCTCCGCCACCACCGTTGTATGCGATGATGTTCGCGTATAAATCCTCACCATCTACCAACGTAACAAAAGTCATGCTCATGTTGACGTGAGATCTCAAATCCAAAGCTGAGCCAACGCTGCCCCAATCCTCATAAACCACCTCCGTATCCGAAGCCAAAACTCTTGGATTGGTCTCACCTACTGCAGGAGTTGGGTTGTTGTTCATCAATTCGACTTTCACAAACGCATCCTCATTCCCTGTATTGTCCAATTCCATGGTCAGCATTACATGGTATACCCCTGCATCGCTCAAATTAAAATATCCATTGATTCCATTCTCGGCTCCGGGTCCGCCAGTTGTCAGCAATGCAATCGGAGCAGGATTCGGGGCAAAGTTATTTGCAGGATCAGAATTCTCGACCCCATAACCAGGTGCGCCGGTGATTTGAACCCGTTCCAAAACACCATTCGTGAGAGCTTGATCTACTCCTGTATTGTTCGCCTTGTAAGTCACATTAAAAGCAGCTGTATTCGCTAACGAATCCAATTGGGCGTATGTAACAAACTCATCATCTCCTGTTGAGCGCGGGCCTTTCACGTCGCCCGTGAAAGTGGTTGTACCTGCGACATCCAACGTACCCGTTGTGCTCAAGTTCTCATCGCCGAAATCGATCGCTCCACTGGAATCAGTGATGCTACCGGTGGCGAGGTCAAGCGTTCCGTCAATATTCGCTACATCTGCTACCGTCAAATCATCCGTTGACGTCA
>DBBR01000106.1 GCA_002292325.1 Flavobacteriales bacterium UBA979
CCAAATGCGCGAAGGACTGTACCACCGATCGGAAATCCCTCCTGTCAATGCGCTGTTCCGCATGTTCACCGAACGAAATGGCAGGGTGTAATTCACCCCTTGTTCGAAAGAAGCGCCCAAAGAAGATTGGCTCCAGCGCATCCCACCGGTGAATCGATGGTTCATCCAATTGAGTCGAGCATTGGCAAAAACTGCTGCCGTCCCCATTTCACTTCCAGCATTGGGATAGCGCGTGTCTGCTACTTGGACCTCATTCGACTCGATGTGTTGAGTCAGAGCCAATGACCGAACAAGGTCATCGGATAGGTTGATCCCACCCGTTATTTGCAGCCCGTTATAAAAGCTTTTTGACAAGGTGGAGTATGCGTTCCAAATGCGTACGTTTTCAGTTTGAGTCTCCCTCCATGGCTCATTGAGTCGACGCTTAATACGGGATTCTTCAATCGATTGATAGGAGAGCATGGTCGTCCACATGATGTCCCACCGCGTCAGCAGTTCATACCGAGCAGATGCCATGGCTCGCTGCTGGGGACCGTAATTCCATTCAGCCCATTTGAGCTGACCTCCGGAAAAATCAGCCGAAACATCATACCGTGGGATGTCGCTGCTTCGACTCCATTGCAGATTCAAATCCAGAACCCCTGGACCCATTTGAAACCTGAATTTTTGAAGCCAATCCTGTTGGCTATATCCAGACCCCACCTGCACATCGGGATCTCCATTGATCTTCACTTCATCCACCCCATCCCGGCGCAGCACATAAAGAGAATCTAAGCCCCACGTTGCACTGCCATGCCTTCGCCAAGAACCCATGCGCAAATCGCCGTACGTCGAATATGAAAAAGACGTTAGGCTAGCCATTCGGTGGCCGGACCATTCGACATCCCCGTGAAGAGAATAACTTTGATTTGGGGAACGAAAGGCAGACGAGATCCTAGCCGTCACACCCTGTCCTCTTAAACGTGGTGATCGGGTGTGGTAATGAATGACTCCGCCCATGGCATCACTCCCGAACAGAATGCTATTGGGACCGAGCAACACATCCGTGCGTTCGAGAATGTTGGGGTCCACCGTGATGGCATTTTGCAGATGTCCGCTCCGATAAATCGCATTGTTCATTCGCACACCGTCAACGACCAACAACACCCTATTTGCTTCAAAACCCCGTAAAATCGGCGACCCCCCTCCTTGTTGGCTTTGCTGCACCATAACCGATCCGGTGGCCCAAAGCAACTCAGCAGATGTTTGAGGGACCTCCAATTTGGCAACAGGCGTTGGCAAGCGATTGATGGACATGGACATATTGGCGCGCGCAACGGACTCCATGGATGTCACACTTTGGCTCACCACTTCCACCTGTTCCAAGCTCACCATGTCCTCGACCATTCGGACACGCTCCGTCAATGGCTGCCCTGGGTAGATGACCATGTCCATGTATCCAACCGATCGCATCAATAGCGTATCCGAGGCCGGATTCCTTGAGATCAATGCATTCCCCGAAGCATCGGTCATGACTTGCTGGCCAGAATTCTTATTGAGAATGATGGCAAATGGCACCGGCTGACCACCGTTGGAGGAAACAGCCTGAATTTTCTTCGATTGAATCGCGGGTTGCGTCGCTGTGACAGCATTCAATGCTCGATTCGGGACGTCCTGAGATGCTTTCCGAACTGCACTCTGAGGAGTCTCCTGGCCAGAAACGGCTGGGGTGCAGACCACAAGCATGAGAAAGAATCCCCATCTGCGCACATTGGAGGATCTCAAACGATTCTGCATCATGGTGCCGTTGCTTGCAAATACTGCGCCAAAATCTCGTGTCTGGAGCTTAAGCAAAAACGGCTTCCAGCACATCGTAGCTCTTAATTTCGCGCAATCCACCCATTTGATGATGCAAATAACGCAACTGCGCCTGGATAAGCCGCTTTCGTTCATGACCTTGGCATTCGAAAGCACTGCGGCTCCCCTCGCACAAGGAGACGAACCAATCACCTAAAGGAGCAGGCAGGTGGTCTTCTGCAACGCCCATTTCTGTCTTCCATTCGCCCGATTGTAAATCCAATACGTTGTGGCTGGGATTCACACTGCGCTCCGGTGCCACGCCCAGCGCTTGAATCAATTGCCCAACATATTCCGCGTGGATCCAGGCCACATTTGATTCCGTTTCAATTCGTATCAATGTTCCCCAGAATAGAGCAAAAATCTCGGGATGCGCTGATTCCTCGGGGAATAACTTAGCCATGAGCTCACATAGAAAAAACACCACAGCATTTTTGCGCGCGTCCCGAAACATGGACTCTGGAATGAATTTTCGACGCGCCTCTTTGAACCGGATCAGCCCCTCTGATCCCTTGCGCGTCAAGCCCCGCAACTCCAGCAATGCACCCGGATGCCATTTCCCGACCTGTCGTTTTTTTCCACTCCCCTCTGATACCCACAGCGCAACCGTACCAAGCGATTGGCTCAGAATTCGCACAACACGCCTTCCGTCATTGTAAGGAAGAACGGATAAAACGATGCAAGGATCGGTATCGATGGAAAGGGATCCAGCCATGGCTTGAAGACTCAGCTCTGCGAATTTACGTTTGAACGGCACAGCATCGCCAACAAATCCCCCCTGAAACGACTTAACTTTGCAGCGCCACAATGAACATGGAATCAAACAACGCTTCAGAACAGCACCCGCCTCTCGACGGGGTGGATTGGTACAACTACCACCGAAGAATTTCGCGAAAAATAAAGGTGGGAGACTTAACCCTTGGAGGAGATGCTCCCATTCGAATCCAATCCATGACCACCGCGGATACGTTAGACGTATCCAAAACGGTCGATGAAAGTATTCGGATGATTGAAGCCGGAAGTGAATTGGTACGCATCACGGCCCCTTCGCGCAAGGAAGCGGAAGCTTTGCACTCCATCTCAGAGGAGCTGAAATCAAAAGGGCATCATGCTCCCCTTGTAGCCGACATCCATTTTACGCCCAATGCGGCTGAAATTGCCGCAGACTACGTCGAAAAAATCCGGGTAAATCCTGGAAACTATGCCGACAAGAAGAAGTTTGAAGAAATCGAATACACGGACGAATCGTACGCTGAAGAGCTCGAACGCATCCGTTCGCGTTTTACCCCTTTGGTGCTCAAATGCAAAGCCTTGGGTCGTGCGATGCGCATTGGAACAAATCACGGTTCGCTCTCTGACCGGATCATGAGTCGCTACGGCGATACGCCAAAGGGAATGGTGGAAAGTGCGATGGAATTCCTGCGAATCTGTCGGGAGCATGATTACCACGACCTAGTGATCAGCATGAAAGCTTCCAACCCGCAAATCATGGTCCAAGCTTACCGTTTATTGGTTGCTCACATGGATGCGGAAGGAATGGATTACCCATTGCATCTTGGTGTAACAGAAGCTGGAGATGGAGAAGACGGTAGAATTAAAAGCGCCATTGGCATTGGAAGCCTATTGGAAGATGGGCTGGGCGATACGGTTCGCGTTTCTTTGACTGAGGCTCCAGAGGCTGAGCTTCCCGTAGCCCGGAGGCTGGTGGATCGTTATGCAAACCGACCGCCAGAAAACTCCTCCGATCAAGAACCGCTGACATTTGATCCCTATTCGTACCAGAGGCGAATGTCAAATCAAGTATTGAACATAGGTGACCGTTGTGTTCCGGTCGTCGTCAATGATTTGAGCGCTTCCGAGGTAACCGAAGCCAAGCTTTTTGGCTGCGGATATCGATATTCCGTGCCATTGGATAAATGGCATTTAGATGATTTTGCTTGTGACATGGTGTATGTCGGCGAACAACCTGTTTCTTTCGAATTGCCCGGAACCCTGGGAGTTTTGCAAGAAGCACATGCCTGGCAAAACAGGGAGCGGCATTACCCGATCTGGACTTTGAACGAATGGGAAAGCAACCATCCTTCAGCGGTTCATTTCGTAAGAGCACAAAGGACGGACCTCACCCTGGAGAAGCTGCTGGAACTGAAGGAACAAGCGAGCCGTGTCGTCGTCGTTCTGGAATCCCATAGTCAGCATGCAATGGCGGATCTTCGGGCGGCGTGCATGGTCCTCGACCGAGCTCAATGCCGAGTCCCCGTTATCTTACGTGGATCCTATGATGGATTGGATTCCGAGCGGTTTCAGTTGCATGCCTCGACCGATTGTGGTGCCCCTTTCGTTGATGGATTTGGAGACGGAGTATGGCTCGATGGCAAAGGAGTTCCACTCCAATTGCGCAACTCAACGGCATTCGGCATTCTTCAAGCCACGCGCACCCGTACATCCAAGACGGAATACATCAGCTGCCCGAGCTGTGGAAGGACCCTTTTTGATTTACAGGATACGACAGCTAAAATCCGGAAGGTGACCTCTCATCTAAAAGGCATCAAGATTGGCATCATGGGGTGCATTGTCAACGGACCGGGAGAGATGGCGGATGCCGATTACGGATACGTCGGTACAGGACCCGGTAAAATTACTTTGTACAAAGAAAAAGAAGTGGTTGAACGCAACGTTCCAGAAGCCAAGGCTGTCGATGCGTTAATTGAACTCATCCGGACACACGGTGATTGGGTAGAGCCTCGGGTTCAAGATTAAAGCAACAACCATGCTTTCAGGGTGGACCCCCTCAAGAGGGTTCCGGTGAGGAGGGGTTCTCCTCCGACCCCGCTGAATCTTCCGCAAAAAACGTGCGCTGCCCAATCAATATGGCGATGACACCGCAAGAAATCGCAGCGTCCGCCACGTTCCAAATTGGCGGGAAGACCTCTCGGCTTGCCAAGGACTCGATGGGAAATCCCGAAGGCCAGCGAACCGTGAAATGAAACATGTCTACAACATAGCCCATAAAAAAAGGTGCATAGCCCTCCCCGGCCCATTCAGCCAACATCCCCCAGTGGCTGGCGGTGAATAGCTGACCATACAAAGCACTGTCTATGATATTGCCAATCGCACCCGCCCAAATAAACGCAAGACACGTCAAAAATCCTTTGTGAGCCCGAGCCGCCACCAACCGCTTCATGTAGAACCCTATTCCCACCGCCGCGACCAATCGAAAGGATGTTAATACCAATTTCCCCGCGGCGCCTGGCAAGGCCCAGCCAAACGCCATCCCTTCATTTTCAATGAATTGAAGTTCAATCAAACCGGGAATAAGGGACATGCTTTCTCCCAACGAAAAATTGAGTTTCACCCAAATTTTAATGCACTGATCCGCCAGCAAGACCGGCATAAGTACCGTCCATACCCATCCTTTCAATGATTTCGTCGGATTCAAAAGCAATCAGCCTTATTGCATGTTTTTTGCCTCGATGGACATGGTCGCATGAGGGACCAATCGCAACCTTTCTTTGGGAATGAGTTTACCCGTGACGCGGCAGATTCCGTAGGTCTTATTCTTGATTCTCAACAAAGCATTTTCCAAGTTGCGGATGAACTTTTCTTGCCTCGCTGCTAACTGGGCAGTTTCTTCCCGACTCATCGTTTCTGAGCCGTCTTCCATCATTTTAAAAGTGGGAGCTGTGTCGTCCGTCGAATTGTCGTCTTGATGTGATAGGGCCCGCTGTAGCTCGTTCAAATTCTCACGTGCAATCGTAAGCTTATCTTCTATGAGGGTCTTGAACTCACTGAGGTCCTTATCTGTAAATCGCGTTTCTGCCATCGCAGTTTAGATTAATTCTT
Source organism: Flavobacteriales bacterium UBA979 (assembly GCA_002292325.1). Classification (GTDB taxonomy): domain Bacteria; phylum Bacteroidota; class Bacteroidia; order Flavobacteriales_D; family Sanyastnellaceae; genus UA16. Next base: position 5,677 of record DBBR01000106.1, read on the forward strand.
TTTTGTTACCGCAAGGGCAACAAATGCCCCCTCGCTCAATTGGATCTGCTCGCCTCCTTGAAGTTCTTTCCAAAGAACCTCATCCGCTAGTGTCTCCTGGGCAATATAGGTCAAATTCTCTTTCAGAATGGATTCGATTTCAGGTTCAGCCGCTACAACCAATTCTATGCGATCCGTCACCTCCAGTCCCCCATCCTTGCGCACGTTCTGAACCCGGTTCACCAGCTCCCGCGCCAATCCTTCCGCGCGCAATCCATCGTCTAGGGTGATGTCCAATGCAACCGTAACACCATTTGCACTCGAAACCAGCCAACCCGGAATGTCCTCTGTCAATACCTCAACATCCGCCAGATCGACACGTGCTGCTCCTTCCCCGTCTTGGGGATTCACCTCGATGCTTCCTTGCTTCTCTAAATCGGCAATGGAATCAGCATCCAGCGCACTCACTGCTGCGGCGATGGCTTTCATACGCTTTCCAAACCGAGGTCCCATGGCCTTAAAATCCGGTTTTACCTTTTTCACGATGGACACTTCGGAATCGGCGGCGTCCCGGATCAACCGAATTTCTTTGACATTCACTTCGCTTCGGATAATCGCATCCACCTCTTCAATACGCTCCGCCACTCGATTCTCCAGTACAGGAAGCAAAATTCGACGAAGAGGCTGCCGAACTCGAATGCGTTCTCGTTTCCTGAGAGAGAGCACTTGTGAACTGATTTGTTGAGCCAATGCCATCCGAGCCTCCAACTCAGCATCGATTGCCGACGCATCCGATTCTGGGAAGGTCGCCAAATGAACCGATTCTTCCGAACCTGTTAAATCCTGGTGCAGCTGATCGGCATAGAATGGAGCGATGGGCGAAGCCATAACTGCCAGCGCCCGCAGGCATTCATGAAGTGTTTGATAGGCACTCAATTTTTCCGGACTCATGCTGCCTTTCCAGAAGCGGCGGCGAGATAGGCGCACATGCCAATTGGATAATTCATCAATCGCAAAGGATTGAATGGCCCGTGCTACCCGTGTGGGTTCTAAATCCCCATAACCCGCATCCACCTCTTGAATCAAAGAATGCAACCGGGACAACACCCACCGGTCAATTTCTGGACGATCTGCCAATGGAATGCTCGGTTCTTCACCCGTAAACCCATCTATCGCAGCGTACAGAGCTAAGAAGTTGTATGTGTTGTGAAGCGTTCCGAAGAACTTGCGTTGAACCTCGACGATGCCCTCCGTGTCAAATTTAAGGTTGTCCCAAGGCTGCGCATTGGAAATCATATACCACCGCGTCGCATCTGGACCGTACTGCTCGAGCGTCGCGAACGGGTCCACACCATTGCCCAATCGCTTGGACATTTTTTGGCCTTTCTTGTCAAGGACCAAACCGTTGCTCACAACGTTTTTGTACGCAACCGAGTCAAAAACCATCGTCGATATCGCGTGCAAAGTGTAAAACCAACCACGGGTTTGATCGACACCTTCAGCAATGAAATCAGCTGGATACGCCTGCCCTTTATCAATCTTTTCTTTGTTTTCAAATGGATAATGCCATTGCGCATACGGCATGGACCCACTGTCAAACCATACATCAATCAAGTCAGTCTCTCGGTGCATGGGGCGTCCATCTTGGGCCTTCAGGATGATTTGATCCACGGCGTGCTTGTGCAGGTCGAAGTGGTCGTAGTTCTCCGTCGACATATCACCCGCCTGGAAGGCGTCCAAGGGATTCGCCTTCATCAAGCCAGAAGCAACTGCCTCATCGCATGCTACTTTGAGTTCTTCAACTGAGCCAATGCAGGTGCGTTCGCTACCATCTTCTGTTGACCAAATGGGAATGGGGATGCCCCAAAACCGCGAACGGCTCAGGTTCCAATCGTTCAGGTTTTCCAACCACTTTCCAAAGCGGCCTGTACCGGTGCTTGCTGGCTTCCACCGAATGGTATCGTTCAGCTCCTGCATGCGCGCTTTGGCGGCTGTCGCTCGAACGAACCAACTGTCGAGTGGGTAGTACAAGACAGGCTTATCTGTTCTCCAACAATGCGGGTAATTGTGCTCGTATTTTTCCACTAAAAATGCCCGGCCCCTTGTCTTGAGGTCGATGGCAATCTCAACATCCACAGAGCGCTCAGGTGCCTCATCGGCTTCGTAGTATTCTTGCTTTACAAATCGACCGGCCAGTGGACCAACGCCGGCTCGGAAACGGCCTTGTAAATCCACCAACGGCACACCGTAACCTGTGCCGTCGTCGATCAACATAGGAGGCACACCAGCCGCAGATGCCACACGGGCATCATCGGCACCAAATGTTGGAGCCGTATGGACAATGCCTGTGCCATCTTCCGTGGTGACAAAATCGCCTGGAATCACGCGAAAAGCCTCACTCACACCCGACATCGGCTCTGCCCAATCAAGTAGTGGTTCGTACCGTGCACCGCACAATTCCGCACCGCTGATTCGCGCAATAACCTCGTGATCAGGATCTTTTTTACCCCCAAAGTGCTTTGACACCAAGTCCTCTGCCAACAAAACAAGCCCCGGTTCTTCGGTATATCGGTTGCACGTAGAAACCAATGCATAGGTAATCTCAGGACCAACGGTCAATGCCGTATTTGATGGAAGGGTCCACGGAGTGGTGGTCCAAGCGAGAAAATAAACTGGCAATGCGCTTAGTTTCTCGGCCATTTCAGGGCCTGCGTGTTCCAAAATACGCGCACCACATTCAGGCAACGCCAGAAACTGGGCGACAACGGTTGTGTCCTTTACATCCCGGTATGCGCCGGGTTGATTCAATTCATGTGAACTCAATCCCGTTCCGGCAGCCGGGCTGTAGGGCTGTATGGTGTAGCCCTTGTACAACAAATCCTTTTCATCCAACTGCTTCAAAAGCCACCATACGCTTTCGATGTACTTGTTCTTGTAGGTAACGTACGGCTCATCCATATCCACCCAATACCCCATTTTTCGGGTCAGGTCATTCCAGATGTCCGTGTAGCGCATGACCGCCTCGCGGCATGCTTCATTGTACGCCTCGATCGATAACTTAGATCCGATGTCTTCCTTGGTGATGCCCAACTCCTTTTCCACGCCCAACTCCACGGGCAATCCGTGTGTATCCCACCCCGCCTTTCGGTCCACGCGGTAGCCCTTAAGGGTGTGAAATCGACAAAAAATATCTTTAATGGCACGGGCCATCACATGATGAATCCCGGGCATCCCATTGGCTGATGGTGGCCCTTCAAAAAAGACATAGGGCCGCTCTTCCGGTCGAGAGTCAATGCTCTTTTGAAACGTTCCGTCTTTCTCCCATTTAACTAAAATATCGCGAGCTACCTCAGGAAGGTTCAACGATCCACGTTCTGGAAAGGAAGTGGGTGATTTAGGCATACTCATCCGGTTTCAATTCTATGTCCAAGATTCCGAGGCGTGAAGATAACACCTTCCGCATCATGCGTTAAACGCGACTGAGCTTCACCATGTTTGTCATGCCTGCATCCGCGATCGGCATGCTCGCAAGGTGAACAACAAAATCACCAGGAGCAACAACACCCATTTTTGTCAACTCAAATTTGATGTCCGCAATGGTATGGTCGGTGCTCACCATCTTCAAATAAGGAAATGCCGAGACCCCCCAAACCAGTGACATTTGAGATAAAACCAGCTTGTTCGCTGTGAACATGTACACATAAGCTTTGGGTCGTTGACTTGCCACTTGAATCGCTGTATATCCGCTAAAAGTCATCGTCACAATCGCCTTTGCATCCACTCGTTTGGCCAAACGGCATGCATTGTAACACATGCTATCGCTTATGAATCGGTCATCCTCCGCACTCAATGGTGGGCGCTCGTGATAGTACATAGCATCGTGTCGCTCCATGGACTCAATGATGTCCGTCATCGCCGTCACAGCCTCCACTGGATACGCACCCACCGAAGTCTCGGCACTCAGCATGACCGCGTCAGCGCCATCAAGCACAGCATTCGCAACGTCATTCACCTCAGCGCGCGTTGGGACTGAATGCTCGATCATGGACTCCATCATCTGTGTTGCCACGATAACAGGCTTCCCTTTGATCATGCATTTGCGAATGATTTCCTTCTGGACCAATGGAACATCTTGTTTTGGAATCTCCACGCCTAAATCACCCCGAGCCACCATCACTGCATCTGTCTCTTCTAGAATGGCATCCAAGTCCTCCAACGCCTCGGGCTTCTCAATTTTCGCTACAATTCGGGAGTGTTTTCCTGCTTGCTGGATGCTCTTCCTCAGCTCGGTGATGTCGGCCGAATTTCTGACAAAAGACAACCCAATCCAATCCACGTCGTGCTCTAAAGCGAACTCCAAATCGACGGCGTCCTTTTCCGTGATACAAGGGAGTGAAATCACGGTTGATGGTAAATTTATTCCCTTTCGAGGCTTCAATGTCCCGCCGTGAATAACCTCGCACCTTACTTCCGATATGCGGTCTGTTTCGATCACCCGAAGCTCCAGTTTTCCATCGTCCATGAGCACCGGCTCTCCGGGCTTTACATCTTTTGCGAACTGCGTGTAATTCGTATAAACGCAACCATTCACGCCCATTTCTGTGCCTGTTCTTATCCGCAATTCGGATCCCTTCACGAGTTCAATGGAACCCCCTTCTATATCTCCAATGCGCAACTTAGGGCCTTGTAAATCCGCAAGAATTGCCGTGTACGTCCCGAGTTTCTCATCAATTCGTCGCAACCGTTGGATCGTTTCTCCATGCACCGCATGTTCTCCGTGAGAAAAATTCAATCGGGCTACGTTCATCCCTTCTTGAATCAATTTCTCCAACTGCTCCTCACTGTTGGAGGCCGGGCCCATGGTTGCTACAATTTTCGTTCGTTTCATTTCTTTCTTTCTTTTCTTCAACCAGCTTGTGCGTTCGGTTTGGCCAAATCCGTCAGAGCCAAGTGCTCTATAGCTCCTGACTTCAGCGGGTCAAGTTCTTGGGTGTAATTGACCCCTTTGACCTGTCGCAACTGCTGCATCAACTCATCCAATGCGTTGGTTTCATCAAAAACTTGAATCAAATAATCCAACGCCGATGCGCCTTGGAAACGGGCAACGATTCCACCTGGCGCTTTATTTTCAATTAAATAGAGCGTCCGTTGGCGGGCACTTTCTTGTTCCTCAAAACGAAAAATTGCGTGCGATGAACTTCCCGATCGTTGCGAGATCTCAAGCACATGATTGAACCGAAAATGCCAATCCAGGCGTTGGTTCAATTCCCAGGAAATGCGGTGAGGCGGCAAGTGACTGCTCAGACCAATCAGCGCAAAATCGCAGGAATCAGCAAAATCTTCGTCCAGCCATTGCATCCTGCGCGAATATACCGCGTGTCAGGGGATAATCATTCATTTTGATGACGCCATTCACCCTGCTCCAGCGCAATGCGAGCTGCTTCTTGCTCCGCTTTCTTCTTTGAACTGCCTGAACCCTTTGCCGCCCGATGGCCGTCGACAAGCAATACGGCTTCAAATAGCTTGTTTCCATCGACACCTGTAATTTCAATTACCTCATATTCCAATTCCTTGGTTTCAACCTGCGACCAGTGATGCAATCTGGACTTGAAGTCTTCCGACGACTCAAGAATTTGCCTCGCCCCATGACGCATCAGAGCATCTCGCAATGCCCGCTTTGTTTTGCGGTATCCATGATCCATGTACATCGCTCCAATCAGAGCTTCCAGTGCATTTCCAATGACAGTCGGCGGAATGGATTCTGTTTCAAATTTGGAATGAATAAACGGGGTCAGTCCCAATTCAATTCCAATTTTGTTCAGCGTTTTGCGGCTTACTAACCTCGATTTTCGCTGGGTCAATACCCCTTCATCATCCTGTGGATAAAGAAAAAAAACCAAGTCTGAAGCGACTGCGCCCAGGATTGAATCTCCTAAAAATTCCAATCGTTCATTCGCTTGTTCGGTGTCGCCCAAACTATTCTGCAAGGAAGCATGCGTGAGGGCTTCACGGTACCAATGACCATTTCGAACGCGCAGGCCGAATTCTTTTTTGAAGAACACCCGAAATTCTTGTGAAACGGCTCTTGACGCTTTACTCAAAAACCATGATCGCTGCACCAAACGACTCAAAGCAGAAATTAATCCAGTGCCTTAAACAGGACGGATGCGTTGTGGCCGCCAAAACCGAACGTGTTTGATAACGCTGCACGCACAGGCCTTTCTTGGGCTTCGTTGAAAGTGAAATTCAATTTGGGATCGAGCTGTTCGTCAGCGTGCTTGAAGTTGATCGTTGGGGGAACTACGCCATGCTTGATCGCTAGGATGCATGCAATTCCTTCGATGGCACCTGCTGCACCCAATAAATGGCCCGTCATTGATTTGGTCGAGCTGATATTGAGGTCATAGGCATGGTCACCGAATACTCCTTGGATGGCTTTTGTCTCTGCAACATCCCCCAATGGGGTCGACGTTCCGTGGACGTTGACATAATCTACCTCATCTGGGTTCATGTGCGCGTCATCCAACGTCGCTTTCATTACGTTTAGCGCACCGAGCCCCTCAGGATGGGGTGCCGTGATGTGATGCGCATCTGCGCTCATGCCACCTCCGACCATTTCACAATAGATCGTGGCTCCGCGGGCAACCGCGTGGTCATAATCCTCGAGAATGATCGCTCCTCCGCCTTCTCCAAGGACAAAGCCATCTCGTGTCGAATCAAAAGGCCTCGATGCCGTTGTTGGATCATCGTTGCGTGTAGACAGGGCCTTCAGTGCGTTGAACCCACCGATTCCACCTTCCGTAACCGCCGCTTCAGATCCACCCGTAACCATCACATCTGCCTTACCCAATCGGATGTAATTGAAAGCGTCGATCATGGCATTCGTGCCACTCGCACAGGCAGAAACCGTACAGAAATTGGGTCCACGAAAGCCATGTCGCATGCTGATGTGTCCTGCTGCGATGTCCGAAATCATCATGGGGATGAAGAAAGGACTGAAACGTGGAATTCCATCGTTGCGATGAAAATTCAATGCTTCGTTCATGAACGTTTGGAATCCACCTATTCCGGAACCCCAAATCACACCTACTCTGTCCGGATGCACTGGCGCGTCCTCACCGAGAAGACCTGCATTCTCCAGCGCCTCGTCCGCGCAAACGACCGCGTACTGCGTGAAGAGGTCCATTTTTCTCGATGCTTTGCGTTCAAGAAATTCAGACACATCGAAGTCCTTGACTTCGCACGCAAATTGCGTTTTGAAGTTCGTTGCATCGAACTTGGTGATGGGCGCAGCTCCGCTGGCGCCATCCGTCAAGCCTTTCCAATACGCTTGAATGTCGTTCCCTAGGGGCGTAATCGCCCCAATACCGGTGACAACAACCCTTTTCAGCTCCATGGAGCCAGGGTTATTTTGCGTGCTCGGTGATGTAATCGACCGCTTGGCCTACCGTGCTGATTTTTTCAGCTTGATCATCGGGAATCGCGATGTTGAATTCTTTTTCGAACTCCATGATGAGTTCTACAGTATCCAACGAATCCGCTCCCAAATCATTGGTGAAACTCGCAGACAAGTTCACTTCTCCACCATCAACTCCCAACTTGTCGACGATAATCGCCGTGACTTTTTCTTGAATATCAGACATTGCTTAGCTGTTTATCGGGGCGCAAAGTAACCAAAGGAAAAGGTAACCTCTGCTTTTTTTCGAGAACTTTTCTTTTAAAATTACATTCTACCCCTCTTCATGGGTGCATTTCACTGCAGATTTCTTCCAGTCTTTTTCGTTGAATATCAGGCACTTGACAGTCTTTTTTGGGGTATCCAATGGGCAGGAGTAAAAATGCACGCTCCGATGAAGGTCTGTCCAAGATTTTTGCCAAAAAATCCATCGGAGAGGGGGTATGGGTCAAGGTAGCAATCCCACACTCATGCAATGCCGCAATCAATATCCCGCATGCAATGCCAACCGATTCTTGTACATAATAATTCTGAGACTTGCCTTTGGGTGCGTGAGGGTCTGATTGCCAAGTCTGTCGGAAGACCGCAATCAACGCAGGTGCTTCCTCGAGGTGAGGCTTGATGTGATCGGTCCCAAATGGCTCAAGGTCGCTCATCCATTGTGCATTCATTCGACCGTGGTAATTGAGGTACTCCTCTTTTTCGGCCGCCTGGCGGATTTGTTGCTTCAATTTCGGATCTGTCACCAAACAAAAATGCCACGGTTGTTTATGAGCTCCAGAAGGCGCCGTTCCCGCGGCATGTATGCACTGGCGCACAACATCTAGCGGCAACGATTCTTGGGAAAAGTGGCGCACCGTGCGGCGCTTGTTGCTCCGCTCAAAAACCGCTTTTGCCCTTGCCTGCATCTGCCCTTCCTCGAGACGTTCAAAATCCAACGGTCTGCTAGGAGCTTGTTCGTTCACATCACTCATGATTTCGGTTGAGAGGGTCCATTGCGCCTGATTTGTTTCATCAAATCGCTCGCAAAAACAAATGCCTCCAGCTCTTTTACACCACCTTGGAGCAGGCCCGCTCGGTCGCCTTTCCAACAAATGCCTCCTTCATGCACGAAGTGGATGGTATCGCTGGCCTCCATTACACTGTTCATGTCGTGGGAGACGACCACGGTCGTCATCCCATATTCCCGCGTGATGTCCAGAATGAGCTTATCTATGATAATCGCGGTTTGGGGGTCCAGTCCGGAATTGGGCTCATCGCAAAACAAATATTTAGGGTTCATCGCAATGGCTCGAGCGATGCCGACACGCTTTTGCATTCCCCCGCTGCACTCTGCAGGATAACGGTGCTTCGCATCCAGCAGCTCAACACGCTCCAAACACGCGTCAGAACGGCGTTCGATTTCTGCGGCAGAAAGCGAACTAAACATCCGCAACGGAAACTGGACGTTTTCCTGCACCGTCATGCTATCAAATAAGGCCGACCCTTGAAAGAGCATGCCTATTTCTTGTCTTATTTTTCTCCGTTCCCTTTCTGGCATAGCCGTAAAATCCCGACCGTCATACATGACCTGCCCACGATCCGGTTCAATGAGACCCACCGTGCACTTGGTCATAACGCTCTTGCCGCTTCCACTACGTCCAATCACAAAATTCACCTTTCCTCGCTCGAATTGGGCACTGACGTCCTTCAAAACGTGGTGCGATCCGAAAGATTTATGGATGTGATGCAGTTCAATCATGGCCTTAATTCAATAACATCTGGGTGAGCGCAAGATTAGAAATCATGATGATCACCACCGACCAAACGACCGCCTTGGTGCTTGACTTCCCAACTTCCAAAGCTCCACCTTCAGCAAAATATCCGTGGTAGGCTGATACGCTGGTCAAAACAAATCCAAACACCAGGGTTTTAATCAGAGCGTAAATGACATCAAACACCCGAAAATCTACCTGCATTCCGTATTCAAAATCTGCAAGGGGGCTCAATCCTGTCGCCACACCAATCCAGGCGCCTGCACCCACTCCGAGCGCCATACTGAAGACCACGAGAAAAGGTACGATAAACACACCCGCAATGATTTTTGGTAAAATCAAATAATTGGCACTGTTCACGCCCATGATCTCCAAGGCGTCTATTTGCTCTGTGACGCGCATGGTACCGATTTGGGAAGCGATGTTGGATCCCACCTTCCCTGCTAAAATCACCGGAATCAACGTCGGTGAAAATTCGAGAATCATCGTTTGGCGCACAGTAAAACCAATGGTGTAAACCGGTATCCATCCGCCAATTTGGTGAGCGGTTTGAAGGCATATGACTGCGCCCATGAAAACACTGAGTAGTGCCACAATCCCTACAGACTGAAGACCTATGGACTCCAATTCGGTCATAACTAAACCCCTGAAGACATTAAGTTTTTCAGGTCGTCGAAAGCTCCGGGCCAACAACCGCACGTATCTTCCAATGTGAAACATCCAGCGCATGAGGCTAAGGTAGGGCGCAAGCGGCAACGGGTTGAACCGAACTGGTTCGTATTTTCGCGTTGAATGCAATCGAAACCCCATTTGCTGACGGTCTTTATCGTCGGTGCACTTACCCTTGGTGCCTGTAGCAATCAGCGCCCTCATCGAAAATGCAATTGTCCCCAATGGGCAATTGAATCCGGTCCTGCATCCATCAATGCAGCGAAGTCTCACGGTGAAGCGGTAATGGAAGTGGACGATGCTTTTTTAATAACCGCGCAACCTTAATCCATGAATTCAAATACGTACGCCGTCATTATGGCAGGTGGCATAGGCAGTCGGTTCTGGCCAATGAGCAAAGAATCTCAACCCAAACAATTCCTGGACATACTCGGCACCGGAAAGTCGTTGATCCAAATGACATTCGACCGCCTCAATCGCGTGGTTCCCACCGAGAACATCCTGGTAGTGACCCAAGAGCGTTACCGTGAATTGGTCGAAGCCCATCTACCGGCTCTTCCTGCAGAAAACACGCTGTGCGAGCCTTTCATGCGCAACACGGCTCCTTGTATCGCCTATGCTAACCATTGGATTGCCAATAAAGCTGGCAAGGACGCCACCGATGCAGCAGTCATTGTAGCGCCGTCAGACCATTTGATTCTAAAAGAAAATGATTTTTTAGAAATCGTCGAGGTCGCCCTGGATCATACACGACAGACCAATCAATTGGTCACCCTCGGCATCCACCCTTCACGGCCAGATACGGGGTATGGTTACATTCAGTTCGAAGACCACCCAGATGCCTCTGATCATCGCGTTCGCATGGTCAAAACATTCACCGAAAAGCCTCAAATCGATCTGGCCGAGCAATTTTTGGCATCGGGCGATTTCTATTGGAACTCCGGAATATTCATTTGGAGTTTGGAAAACATTACGTCAGCATTTGAGACCCACCTGGGGGACATGCAAAACCTATTTCAAGAACATGCCGATGCTTTTGGCACATCCCAAGAGATGGAGACCATACGAGCGATTTATGGCGATTGCGAAAACATCTCCATCGATTATGGCATCATGGAAAAAGCTCACAATGTAGCTGTCGTTCTCTCCGATTTTGGTTGGAGCGACTTGGGAACGTGGGGGTCCTTGCACGAGAAACTAGAGCAAGATTCGCATGGAAATGGAGTGAGTGGGGTTCATTTGGTTGCGCATGATTCTGCAGGAAACGTAGTCGCAGGAGAAGCATCCGAAAAAAAGAAACTCATCGCTTTACGCGGTCTCAATGACTACATCGTAGTCGATACTTCGGACGCGTTATTGATTTGTCCAAAATCCGATGAGCAGTGGATCAAACAATTGGTCACCGAGCTCAAAGCAAAAAAAGGAAGTTGATCAAGGCTTAGCGACCCGTCATATCTGCGGGAACCACCCAGGCATCATATTCTGCTTCCGTCAAGTAACCCGTGGACAGAGCGGCTGCCTTCAGCGTCGTGCCCTCCGTATGGGCCTTGTTCGCGATTTCGGCCGCCTTGTAATAGCCGATCTTGGTGTTGAGCGCAGTGACCAGCATCAAGCTGTTCTGCAGCAATTCATCGATTCGAGCTTGGTTCGGTTCAATCCCTTCAACACAGTGCGCACTGAAAGAGGCGCAAGCGTCGCCCAACAGCCGAGCACTTTCCAATATGTTTCGGGCCATCATGGGCTTGAACACATTCAATTCGTAGTGACCTTGCGCACCGCCGACGGCAATCGCAACATCGTTGCCTATAACTTGGGCACAGACCATCGTTAACGCTTCCGATTGGGTTGGGTTGACCTTCCCAGGCATGATGCTTGAACCTGGTTCGTTGGCTGGAATCGTGATTTCGCCGATTCCTGAACGTGGGCCCGAAGCCATCATCCGGATGTCATTCCCGATTTTATTGAGCGAAACGGCCAATTGTCGCAAAGCTCCATGCGCCTCAACAATGGCGTCATGGGCTGCGAGGGCTTCAAATTTATTCTGAGCCGTGACGAATGGATGACCCGTCAATTCAGCGATGTGCGACGCGACTCGCTCAGCGTACCCTTCTGGAGTATTGATTCCCGTTCCCACCGCGGTACCTCCCAAAGCGAGTTCGGAAAGGTGTTCAAGGGCATTATCGAGGGCCTTCAGACCAAAGTCAAGCTGCGCGACGTACCCTCCAAATTCCTGACCCAACGTCAACGGCGTCGCATCCATGAGATGCGTCCGTCCAATTTTTACAACATCCGCAAAATCCTCGGCCTTGGACCGAAGTGAATCGCGCAAGCCTACCACACCTGGAATCGTGGTTTTCACGATCATTCGATAGGCTGCTATATGCATCGCGGTTGGAAACGTATCGTTTGACGATTGCGATTTATTGACATCGTCGTTCGGATGCACGGGACGTGTTCCGACTCCCAAAGAACCGCCATCGATCATGTGAGCTCGGTTGGCTACGACTTCATTGACATTCATGTTCGACTGGGTACCCGATCCGGTCTGCCAAATAACCAAAGGAAACTGATCGACCCATTGTCCCGCAATAATTTCATCACACGCCTGCGCGATCAGATCCCGTTTTTTCAACTCCAATCCACCCAATTCAGCATTGGTGTAGGCTGCCGCCTTTTTGAGGTAGGCGAATGCTTCAATGATTTCCATCGGCATGGAGGCCGTTGCACCAATTTTGAAATTATTTCTAGAGCGCTCCGTTTGTGGACCCCAGAGGGCTTCGGCCGGGACTTGGACTTCTCCGATTGTGTCTTTCTCGATGCGGAATGCACTCATGATTTGACTGGATTTAAGCTTGTTCTGCTTGTTTGGCGCCGGATCCGGCTTGCATTAAAAAGGCCTTCAAAAATTCATCGATTTCGCCATTCATGACCGCATCGACATTGGATGTCTCGTAACTGGTTCGAACATCCTTCACCATCTTGTATGGCTGCATGACGTAAGATCGAATCTGAGATCCCCATTCAATCTTTTTCTTGCCCGCCTCAATTTCAGCCCGTGCCTCATTGCGCTTGGCCCGCTCCATCTCGAACAACTGAGATTTGAGCAGCTGCATGGCCTTTTCTTTGTTGCCCAACTGACTTCGGGTTTCCGTGTTGTCAATGACAATTCCCGTGGGCGCATGGCGCAAACGAACGCCGGTTTCTACCTTGTTGACGTTTTGGCCTCCTGCTCCCCCCGAGCGAAATGTCTCCCAGGTGAGATCGGAAGGGTTTACTTCAATTTCAATCGAATCATCCACTAACGGATACACGTACACCGAAACAAACGACGTATGACGTCGGGCCTGGCTATCAAACGGACTGATGCGCACCAATCGGTGCACGCCGTTTTCACCCTTCAACATGCCAAATGCAAAGTCGCCTTCAAATTCCAAGGTCACCTGTTTGATTCCAGCCACATCGCCATCTTGCAAATCCAATTCCTTGACTTTGAATCCTGCCCGGTCTCCGTACATCCGATACATCCTCATCAGCATGGAAGCCCAGTCACAGCTTTCTGTCCCCCCTGCTCCAGAGGTAATTTGCATGACTGCATTGAGGTTATCCTCCTCGGCATTCAGCATGTTCTTGAACTCCAGTTCTTCCAAAGCGATTTCTGCAGCCTTCAATGCCTCTGCGGCTTCTGCTTCCTCCGCCTCACCGGCTTTCAGAAACTCAAAAAGCACCTGGGCATCATCCAATGAAGAGGAACACGATTCAAAGCTTTTGGTCCAAGACTTCAATGTCCGTAACCGCTTCATCACCAACTCTGCTTCCTTGGAATTGGTCCAAAATTCCGGGTCTTGGGTTCGCTTCTCCTCTTCTGCTATTTCAATTAATTTCTCGTCAATGGCCAAGTAGCCACGCAAGTCTTCCACGCGCTTTCGCAGCGAATTCAGTTGGTCAATCGTGATCATACCGTGCAAATTTAACTCAGGGGGCCTCTGCTTCCTCGAGCATCCTCAAGATCTCATTCACATGAAATCCCCGATTGAGTAAAAATCGAATGACGCGTTCACGATTCTCTGGCAGGTCCTTCGATCGCCGTTCAATCAATTCCGCAAGCAAATCCCTGAATCGGGATTGAGGAACATCGGCCACTGAGCTTTCTGCTTGAGTGCCCGAGAATCCCTTTTGCCGAAGACCTTGGATGATGCGTCTTGGGCCCCATCCCTTGTACTCGACATGTGCGCGTACATACGACTCTAAAAATCGGGCGTTGGATAAGAAGTTCTCGGCAACAAGCGCGTCAATTACTTGATTAACAGTTGATTCTGGTACCCCGTGTGGGTGTAACTTTCGTTTCACATCGAACGTACAACGCTCCTGTATACTGCACCAACGGCGCATTTTTTCCATCCATTCCTCCATCGAAGGGTGAATTTGGCTCAAAATGCCGTGAAAACAAGGGCTTTAAACGATATTTGCAGTCCAAAATTTAAAAGCGTCGACCGATGAGGTCAGAGATTTTATCCCGTATCCAATCCTTGCTGCAGCAAGAAGATTTAGAAAGCATCCGAGTTGAGGTTCGTCAGGCCATTGAGCAATTTCGTGCATTAACGAAGGAAGAAGTGCGCACCCAGCGCGAAGCTTGGGCGGCTTCAGACAAAGATGTAGACGCTGTTTTTGAGTACAGTTCTGCCCCTGAAGAAGAAGGGTTTGAAGTGGCTGTAACGGCATTCAAAGAACGCGAAAAAGCGTGGCGCAAGGTCATAGCGGAAGAGCAACGCCTCAACCTCGAAAAAAAGCTCGCGATGCTAGAGCGCCTTCGACAAACCATCCAAGAGGAGGAGAACATTGGGGCCGCATTCGCTGTCTTCAATGAGGTTCGAGAAGAATGGAATAAAATTGGAGACGTCCCCGGAGATCAATTCAAAGAAGTACACGACCAGTATTACAGGCTTCAGGATGAGTTCTTCTACAACATCACCATTTACAAAGAACTCAAGGAGCACGACCTCAAAGTGAACCTGAAGAAGAAGGAAGATTTAATTGTTAAAGCGAATGAAATCGCCCAGATCGAATCCCTGAACGAACGTCAAAATCAAGCACGCGCCATCCAAAAACAATGGATGGACATCGGGCCTTCCCCGCGCGAAACCTACAAGGAACTTTCGGATCAATTCTTCGGAATTATCCGGCCCATTTTCGAAGCAGTCAAAGCCCACTACGATCAAATTCGGGCTACTTTCCAGACAAATGCCGATGCCAAGTCAGCCCTGATTGAACGGGTCCGCGAAGTCGTCGCCGAGGAAGTTGACGATTCGCATGAAGCATGGCAAGCGGCCACTTCCAAGATACTCGCCTTGCAAAAAGAGTGGAAGGCAAGTGGGTTTGCTGGAAAGGAACAAAACGAAACACTTTGGAACCAATTCCGGGAGTTGGTGGATGTCTTCTTCGGAAAGAAACAGCTCTTCTACGACGGCCAAAAAGCCGTGACCAATGAATTCAAAACGCAAAAGGCTGCGTTAATTGAAAAGGCGGAGGCGCTGTCCTCGAGCACGAACTGGAGAGAAGACGCTCCGAAAATGATGGATTTGCAAAAGGAGTGGAAAGCCGTCGGCGCTTGCCCTCCCAGAGAAGAGCAAAAACTTTGGCGTCGATTCCGAAAGGCCCAAGATCAATTCTTCAATGCACGCAAAACGGAAATGGCGGGCAAAATTGAAGAAGAAAAAGAAAACCTGAAGAAGAAGAAATCCTTGATTGAGGAAATCAAAGGCTATGTGATAACCGGGAAACGAAAGGATGACTTGGATGCGTTAAAAGCATTTTCAGTCCGTTGGAATGAAGTAGGCTTCATCCCCCGAAAATCATTGGACGCCGTCATGGAAAGTTACCGGAAGGCCATGGACGTGCATTACGATGCTCTGAGCGCACAAAAGTCGGAACGGGCCATGGAAACGTACAAACAACGGGTCGAAAATCTAGTCGAATCCGATGCGAATAGCGTGCGCCGTGAACAGCACATTTTGCGCGAAAAGTTGACTCGAATCATCAGCCGAATCAACAAAACGGAAGAAAATCTAGAGCGTTTCACAGGAAAAGGAGCCGAAAGCATCCGCGCCCAATACGAGAAATCAATGGAGGCGGACAAGCAGGAAGTCGAAGAGATCAAGGAAAAGCTCAAAATGCTTCGAACCGCCACACAAAGTGCAGAAAAAGAGGAGGGAAAAGAAGAGCAAAAACCAGGTCAATAAACCTCAACCTGCTGACGGAAGCAAGTGGCAGCGATACCCTTCTGAATGCAACCATTCCAAGTAAGGCCTGAGAATAGGCAACAAGCGTGGAGCGGCTCGCTCTGAATCGTGGAACACGACAATGGCACCGGGCCGAGTGTTGACCATCAAATGATCAAAACAGTCTTCAGGCGTCTTCTTCACATCGAAATCTGCACTCAGGACATCCCACATCACAATATTCGTCTTGTCCATTAAAGCATCCGCTTGTGAGCGGGTAATTCGCCCATATGGCGGACGAAAACGCAATGCTTTCGTAGTGCGTTGGCAGGCTAAATAACTTTTGAGGTAGGTGAAATTCGATGTGTTCCAGCCTGACTCATGGGACTGCGTGTGGTTGCCAATTTCATGACCTGCAGCGCGCAGCTCCTCCATGACATCCGGATAGCGATCCACATTTTCCCCGACACAGAAAAACGTCGCGGGCACATCGAATGAAGCCAAAATGTCCATGGTCTGACGTGTGATTACCGGATGTGGTCCATCATCAAAGGTCAAATAAACCGCAGGCATACCTTCCATGAATGAAGGTCCGTGCCACGTCATTTGAGAAGCCATGGCTTTCACGATAGGGGGAGTCCGCCGCAAATACACGCGGTAAAGATACCGTACCGGTCGACTACCTTTGCAGCGAACTCGGCAACGGTATGGAATACGATTTTCAAGCAATTGAGAAGCGCTGGAAAGCGCAATGGAAGGAGACGGATGCTTACAAAGTCATCGAAGACCCCTCGCGAAAAAAATATTATGTCCTCGACATGTTTCCCTATCCTTCGGGAGCTGGCCTGCACGTAGGCCATCCATTGGGCTACATCGCGAGTGACGTCTTCGCACGGTACAAACGGCATCAAGGCTACAATGTTTTGCATCCCATGGGGTATGATAGCTTTGGCTTACCAGCCGAACAATATGCAATCCAAACAGGACAGCATCCCGCCGTTACGACAGAAGCCAACATCACCCGATACCGGGAACAGTTGGAGCAACTGGGGTTTTGCTATGATTGGTCGCGGGAAGTAAGAACAAGCGATCCCGCCTATTACCGTTGGACTCAGTGGATTTTTGGTGAATTGTTCGAATCATGGTACGACGAAGAACTCGGGAGGGCGAGGCCGCTGAAGGTTCTCATCGAAAGCTTGGATAAGAGCGGGTTGAATGGCCTCTTGCCAGCATGTGACACCAATTGGTGGAAAAACCTCCCAGAAGATGTCACGCTCGATTGGGGAGATGAATTCCAGGGGGAGTTATCGGCTGACCAGTGGAATGCATGCAGCAAAGAAGCAAAAGCGCACATCCTTATGCAATTTCGTCTTGCATACTTAGCCGACAGCGAAGTCAATTGGTGTCCGGCATTGGGCACTGTTTTGGCGAATGATGAAGTGAAAGATGGGCTCAGCGAACGAGGTGGACATCCCGTCCTCCGGAAAAGAATGCGTCAATGGATCATGCGCATCAGCGCCTTTGCACAACGACTGCTGGACGATCTCAACGATTTAAATTGGACGGATAGCATCAAGGATGCTCAGCGAAACTGGATCGGCCGAAGCGAAGGTGCGTCCGTAAAGTTTGGGGTGCTCGGTCAACCCGAAGAAACCATCGAAGTTTTTACGACAAGACCTGACACCATTTATGGCGTGAGCTTCATGGTTTTAGCTCCTGAACATCCATTGGTTGCTCCCTTGACTCATGCAGATCACCGCGATGACGTTCGGGCTTATCAGGAAGCCGCTTCTCAAAAATCCGAACGCGAACGGCAAGGTGCAGGCGACCATGAAGTCAGCGGCTGCAATACTGGCGGCTATGCGATCCATCCTTTGACGGGTGACCACGTGCCTGTATGGATAGCCGACTATGTTTTGGCCGGATATGGAACAGGAGCCATTATGGCTGTCCCCGCAGGAGATGAGCGGGACTGGAAATTTGCAAAAGCATACGGTTTATCCATTCCAGCGATCTTTGAAGGGAAGAACACGGACGAGGCAGTGTATTCAGAAAAAGAAGCGCTCCTGAGCGGCAGCGAATCATTGAACGGATTGAACCCCAAAGATGCCATCCCGAAAGCACTGGATCTCCTCGAAAAAGCAGGAGTAGGCAATCGACAAGTCAATTTCCGATTGCGGGACGCCGTATTCAGCCGACAACGTTACTGGGGGGAGCCTTTCCCGATCTTCTATGAGGACGATATTCCTCAACTTTTGCGGGAGACTCAAGTGACCTTGCCTCCCGTCGATGCATACTTGCCAACGGAAGCAGGTGACCCTCCTCTGGCACGTGCAAAGAAGGAAGATTGGAACGTCACCCGAGGAGATCGTATGGAGTACAACACCATGCCCGGATGGGCGGGTTCGAGCTGGTATTTTTTGAGGTACATGGATCCGCACAACGATGCGGAATTTTGCAGCCGCGAAAAATCGGACTATTGGGGCCAAGTCGATCTGTATGTTGGCGGCGCTGAGCATACCACAGGTCACTTGCTCTATTCGCGATTTTGGACGAAGTTTCTGCATGATCGGGAGTGGATTGGATTCCATGAACCGTTCAAGGAAATGATCAACCAAGGCATGATCCTTGGGCGATCGAATTTCGTTTACCGCGTGCAAGGCACGAATCAATTTGTTACGTTTGAGAAACGCAAAGAATTCGCCACCCAGCGCCTGCATGTGGACGTCAATTTGGTTCAATCTGACAAACTGGACACCTCCGCCTTTCGCGAGTGGAGACAAGAATTTGCCGATGCTACCTTTATTCTCAATGAAGAAGGGGAATACCTCTGCGGACATGAGGTTGAAAAAATGTCCAAGTCCAAATTTAATGTCCAGACACCCGATGATTTGGTAGAACGTTACGGCGCAGATACCCTTCGCTGCTACGAAATGTTTTTGGGGCCCTTAACACAGCATAAGCCCTGGGACACGCAAGGAATCAGCGGCGTGCATAACTTTCTGCGTAAGCTGCACCGGTTATTTGCCGCAAAAAACGAAAACGATACCGCTGATTCAGCCCAACGCATTCTTCATAAGACCATCAAAAAAGTCACTGACGACCTGAACCGGCACGCATTCAATACAGTAATTAGCGCACTGATGATCGGCGTCAATGAGTTGTTGGATGCTCAAGGTCACCAGCCCGAAATCCTCCGACCGCTGGCAATTCTCGCAAGTCCAGTAGCGCCGCATTTGGCAGAAGAATTGTGGCAAATAGCTGGAGGCGAAGGCTCGGTGATGGACCAACCGTGGCCTGATTCGAATGAAAAGTGGCTGATTTCTGACACCACCTCTTATCCGATTTCCTTCAATGGCAAAGTGCGCTTCAAGATCGAGGTAGCCACTGATTTGGGTGCAAAGGAAGTGGAAGAACTTGTTCTAGCACATGAAAAAACACAGGCTCAACTCGAAGGCAAAACACTCCGTAAAGTCATTGTTGTCCCCGGACGCATTGTGAACCTGGTTGCGACTTAAATCTCTCTAGTTGACTAAAAAAAGGCCTTAATCCATACTTTTGTAGGCTTTGTCTTGATTATTTAAGCAAAATGTAAGACCTTATTCAGTCAAGCGGTCGTTTGATGAGAATCCATTTTAACTGATGTCATTGCATCTGTCCAGTCCTTTTCGTTTGGGGAGCATCCTTTTCTTGATGGCGGTTTCCTGCTTCACAGCGCGCGCCCAAGAAACAGAGACGGGATGCACGGACTTTTGGGCCTGCAACTTCAACGATGAAGCGACAGAAGATGACGGAACATGCGAATACCTTTCTTGCTTGGGCTGTACCAATCAATACGCTTGCAATTACGACCCGCTGGCATTCTACAACGATGGCACATGCGAGTACCTGAGTTGCGTGGGGTGCATGGCCGAACTGGCGTGCAATTTCGATCCCTTCGCTCTGGTGCCCAATACCGCGGCATGCGACTTCGAGAGTTGCGTGGGATGCACCGATTTCACCGCGTGTACGTTTGATCCCGAAGCAACATTGACAGATCTCAATGAATGCGAATACCCTGAAAGTGGCTTTGATTGTGCTGGCAATCCGACAGGCTGCACAGGATGTGAGCCTGTATTTTTGACGAATCTGCCTTTCACCACCGTGAATTGCGTCGATGAGTTCTCTTTGGTTCCTCAAGAGGGGATTCTTGCTGTAAACGGATGCACAGGGGATACCCTCGACGTCCATTCGTTTGCGGTGGATGTGACCAATAACTATACAAACAATCTAGGAGTTACCGCCAATGGCATCGGACCAGATGGCGCTATACGTGTGTTTGGTCTCAGTGCACTCGGCTTGGCAAATTCTGATTACTTCGTTGAGACTTTTCCTTTGCTCGTGACACGGTATGCAAATGGCATCGCTGTTGTGAATGGCCAAGTTCACAATGTTCTCAACCCCAATTTAATCTGGAATGTCCACATGGTACTCGAAAACCCGGTCTTGGGCAACGAGTGGTTAGACCAAAACCCTGAAGCCAGCTTCGTCACGGCTTATGGATGTTCGGTGGATACAAGCGAGGTAGTGACCTACCAGTTGTCTCATGAACATTCATTCTTGATCGGCGCCGGAGGGTATGAAGGCTCTTACTTGCAGCTCTCTCACATGCCCTTCAACGACAGCAAACGTTTCCAATTGGGAAACAGCGGAAACAGTGTCAACTGCAACTACGGCTTAGGCGGTTGGTTTGCTTGGGAAGGACGCGTTTTGGAGACGGAGGTGAACGGAATGAGCGGGGACTTGGTCATTGACCTGGGAGACGACATTACAAACGAAGTCGCCTGCGGCAGCGAAATGGTTGGTTATTTTCATCATTCCCTCAATGCGGAATGCGGCTTGTTCAGTGAAACCATTCAAGTTTTTGCTCGGTCTGATCAGGAAGCTCCGCAATGGAATAGCACGGCTTGTGAGGATGCTGTTTCCCTGTGCTTTGATAGTGACACCCAAACAACGTCAATTCCTTCCCCTTGTGCTTTTG
>DBBR01000104.1 GCA_002292325.1 Flavobacteriales bacterium UBA979
TGATTACGCAGAGCGGAGCGAACTGCGAGGTGGTGAGCGAGGTTGCGGGCATCGAGACGAATGCGTCGCCAACCTTTACCCAGCAGCCCGTTACCCAGACCCTTTGTTTTGGAGAGTTCACTCAAACGCTGGAGGTGGCATATGAAAACGGTACGGGTGTTCCGAGTTATCAGTGGTTCGAAAGCGTGAATAATGATTACACAGGAAGCATAATTCCTGGAGCTGAATCGCCGAGTTATTTACCGCCGGGAGACGCTCCGGGCAGCTTATACTATTACTGTGTTATTACGTTTGATGGCGGTGGATGCGATGCCATCACCTCGAGCATTGCAAGCATAAACGTGAACAACATTGTCATCGGAGAAATTGCGGCGGATCAAGGCATTTGCTTTGGAGAGATTCCGGCAATCATTGAGGAAGTGACAGCAACGACGGGCGTTGGTGCATTGACGTATCAGTGGCTATCTGGGGTGGATTCACCTGCGGATCCAAATCCAATTCCCGGCGAGTTGCAATCAAATTATGTGTCTCCGGCGTTATTTGATACAACGTTTTATGTGCTGGAGGTGTCGAGCACCCTCAATGGGATTGCATGTGTGGATACCACCAATGCAGTCGAAATCATTGTCTTCCCGCTGCCCATTATTTCCCTTGGACCAGCAGATGTGTTTTGTGTCAATGACGGTTTGGTGGAATTGACGGAATTTTCGCCACAGGGTCCGCAAGGCGGGTTTTGGGAAGGGCCCGGTGTGGTGGATGTGACCGGTGGAATGTTTGATGTCGCAGGTCCGACGTCGGGAGTAGGCACCTGGGAACTGTTCTTTTGGTATGAGGACTTGGTAACGGGGTGCCGTGATACGCTTTGGCATGATGTGACGGTGAATCCCATTCCAACGGCGGATTTTGCAGTGCCAGTGCTGGCGTGCAATAATTTCCCCATTGACATAGACCAAAACTCCCTTGACGTAGTTTCAGCCGTTTGGGACTTTGGGAACGGGGATCAAGAGAACGTCATCAACCCGATTTATACGTATCCAGATCCAGGTAGCTATGACATTGAAATGATTGTAGTGAATCAATTTGGATGCCTCGACACGGCCTCGACGCAGACAGAGATCACATACCCTCCGGTGGCTGCTTTCACCATGCCCGAAGATTCAGCATGTGCTCCGTTCACGGTCGAGTTCATCAATAATTCGGACGCTCCTTACGCATCTCATAGCTGGATGCTGGGGGATTCAGCGGTGATTTTTGATCAGAACGATCCGGTCAATACGCCTGAACCAACCTTGTTTGATCAGGGGCCNNTGTCCAATTTATGTGGCACAAGCAGTATGACCCAAGCGGTGAGTGTATTGCCGATTCCGCAGATGTCGTTCATCCTCCAGGATGATACGGCTTGCTCACCGTTCACTCCGGATATATTGAACACAAGCACGGGCTTGCCCGAACAAATTAGCTGGGATTTTGGAAACGGTCAAACAGAGTTTGGGACCATCACGGATTTTCCAACCTACATCGTCGACCCTGATTCCTCTGCGCAAACTTTTGTGATCACCGCGATCGGTTCCAATCAATGCGGCGTGGACACGGCTTCGGTTCCAATTTTTATTTATCCCAATACCATACAGGCGTTTTTTACAGCTGATGTAGAGTCAGGGTGCGCTCCTTTGGATGTGACCGTAACAGACTTGAGCCAAGAAACCACAGGCATTCAATACGATTTTGGAAACGGCCTGGTAGCCTTTGATCCAGTAGCAACAACGACCTATGAAGAGGCCGGAACCTTTGTGATTTCCCAATTTGCGACCAATGGATGTTCCCTTGACACGGCATATTTTGAAATTGAAGTATTGCCGCAACCTGAGTTCACGCTAGCCGCGGATCAGACAAGTTATTGCGAAGGAGAGGAGGTGTCATTGGTCGTTGAATCAGAGAGCATTGTTGGGGTGGACTGGGAATTTGGTCAAGGGGATACAGACGAAGGAACGGATGTTACCGTGGTCTATGAGGATTCTGGCATCTTCGATGTTGTTGCATTGGTCACTTCCGTTGCGAACGGCTGCACAGCTCAGGATATGCTTCCGGTACTCATCCATCCTACGCCTGAATTGGATATCATTCCAAGCTTCGCATCGGGTTGCACTCCTTTGCTCGTGAATTTTGAAAACAATTCATTGGATGGAGACTACTGGGATTGGCAGTTTGGCGACAATGGATCATCAGGTGCTGAGGAGCCCGCTCACACGTATGTGAATCCAACGCAAGACCCTATCACCTTTTCAGTTGATGTGTTTGCCTCCAATGCGGAGGGGTGTGAATCGTCGGAGATAATTAGCATAGCGGTGCTTCCAGCACCCGAAGTGCAAATCGGAGGCATTGCAGATCAATACTGTGGAGTTCCAGCCACGGTCTATCCTCAAAATGAAGCGGAATTTGCGCTGGACTACCAGTGGTTCCTTGACGGTACGTTGGAATCTACGGTGTTCGAGCCTGTTGTCGAAATCAATGAAGGTGGGATATTCGAGCTGATGTTGGTCGCTTTCAATGAATACAACTGCAGCACGACTGCGGTCGAGTCGGTCGTTGTTCATTATAATCCCATCCCAGCATTGAACCTCAGTCCGATGGAGGGATGTCCGCCCCTCGATGTTTATATCCAGGACGTATCGGTAGGCGGTTCATCCAGCGAATTGACCATTTCCTTGGACAATGAAATCGTTTACCAGGGGCCGCCGGTGACCAATTATTACTTATTTGAGTCTTCGGGTATTTATACATTGGGGATGAACGTGGTTGCAGGAACCGGTTGCGAGGTCAACGAATCTGCACTGGAAACCATTGAAGTGTTTTCGGAGCCTTTTGCTTATTTCGAGGCGAATCCTTACGATTCAGATGATAGCAGCCCAGACTTACCGTCCTCTCTCAATACCCGTTGGATATTTCAGAATTTGTCCAATGACAACGACGAAAATTATTGGCAGTTTGGAGATGGTACGGCGAGCTCCGAGATCAACCCAATTCACAACTACTACGATCCCGGTTCATTTGGAGTGAGTTTGACGGTCACCAATGACTACGGCTGCAGTGATACCTATTCTGAATGGGTCCTTATCGAAAACCAGACTCCCGTTTACGTTCCCAATTCATTTACCCCGGGCGGTGTCACTTCTAAACCGGATGGATTGAATGATGCGTTTCGGGCGGAGTTTAGAGATTATGATTTGGTGACAGACTACAGCCTGCAAATCTTTGATCGGTGGGGCGAGTTGATCTGGGAATCTGACGATCCAGAGGAGTTTTGGCAGGGCAATGTTCGCCGGGATGGATACGAAAGCGAGTACTTTGTCAAAATGGATACGTATACATGGAGAATTCGGTATTCCTCAACCGCGTTGAAGGGAACACACGAGGAGCTAACGGGTCACGTAACCATTGTTCGATAGGAAGCGCCCAAGGATTTGAACCATTGCTTCTGAGATTGAATGGATTGGCCTAATTTCAGCCCATGAAGCAAATTATCGCCTCCGGTATCTTTTTGATGTGCTTAAGTGCCCTGTTGCCATCAGGCCGCAGTTGGGGCCAACAAGTTGAGCTTTCTGTTTTGGAGGAATCTCTTCAATTTCGAAGCATCGGTCCGTTTCGAGGTGGACGATCTGCTGCAGTCGCCGGCGTTGAAGGCGATCCGATGACGTTCTATATGGGCGCAACGGGCGGTGGCGTTTGGAAAACCAGCAACGGCGGCACCACCTGGAACAACATTTCTGACGGATACTTTGGAGGCTCTATCGGCTCAGTGGCCGTCAGTCCATCGAACCCAAACGTGCTGTATGTCGGGGGAGGAGAGGTCACTGTGCGCGGAAACGTATCACCCGGAACGGGCATGTATAAATCGGTTGACGGCGGGCGCAGTTGGCAGGACATGGGACTTAAGCAATCTCGCCACATCCCACGCATCCGAATTCATCCTCACAATCCGGATGTGGTCTACGCCGCTGTACTCGGAGATTTGTTCAAAGATTCAGAAGAGCGGGGGGTTTATAAATCCGTCGATGGCGGTCAATCGTGGGAGCGCATGTTGCATCCCAATGGCCGGGCGGGTGCTGTAGACATTGTTTTCGACCCGGGAAACCCGGAGGTCCTTTATGCCAGCACATGGAACGTACGGCGAACCCCGTATGATTTCTCATCGGGAGGCGATGGATCGGCTTTGTGGAAGTCCATGGACAGCGGAGAATCATGGACGTCATTGATGGGGAATGAGGGCCTTCCCGCTGGTCCGTATGGCATCATCGGCGTGACGGTCTCACCGGTCAATCCAGACCGCGTCTGGGCCATCATCGAAAACGACGAAGGTGGCGTGTATCGTTCCGATGACGCAGGAGAAACTTGGGAGCTCAAGAATGCAGATCGGAGTCTGCGTCAGCGCGCGTGGTATTACACCCGAATCTATGCCGATACAGAAGATGTCGATCGGGTCTATGTCATGAATGTTGCTTACCACGTTTCGAACGACGGTGGAAAGACCTTTCAGGCCAAGTATGCTCCACACGGGGATCACCATGATTTGTGGATTGCACCCGAAGATGCTCGGCGGCTCATCATTGCAGATGACGGTGGAGCGCAGGTGAGTTACGATGCCGGAGTGAGCTGGTCGACTTACATGAATCAGCCAACGGCACAGTTTTACCGTGTTACAACCGACGACAGCTTTCCCTACCGGATTTATGGAGCGCAGCAAGACAATTCGACGGTGCGCATCGATTCCCGATCCCGGGGCCGACAGATTACCGAGGACAATTGGGAGTCCACAGCAGGTGGGGAAAGTGCTCACCTCGCTCCAGACCCTACGGACAATGACATCGTCTATGGAGGAAGCTATGGCGGGTTCCTCACGCGGTACAATCACGACCTGGATATGAACCGTGCCATCAACGTGTGGCCCGACAACCCCATGGGCAATGGAGCGGAAGGAATGAAATACCGGTTCCAGTGGAACTTTCCCGTGTTTTTTTCACCGCATGATTCCCAAATTCTCTACACGAGTTCACAGCATTTGCACCGGTCCTCCAATGGAGGTCAAGACTGGGAAGTCATCTCGCCGGATCTAACGAAGAATGAAGCAGAGAAACTGCTTTCCTCCGGTGGTCCCATCACGAAGGACAATACAGGAGTAGAATACTATGCGACCATCTTTGCTGCTACTGAATCGGCGCTGGAAGAGGGCTTGCTCTGGTGTGGTTCAGATGATGGATTGATTCATGTTTCTCGCAACGGGGGAACGGATTGGACGGACGTAACGCCCAAAAATCTTCCGGAAGCGGCATTGATCAACAGCCTTGAGGTCGATCCTCATCGGCGGGGCGGATTGTACGTTGCGGCCACCCGATACAAAATGGGCGACTATGCGCCTTATTTATACCATACCGCGGACTATGGAGCGACGTGGAAAACCATTACGAAAGGAATCGATTCTGGACATTTCACGCGGGTCATTCGCGCTGATCAACACCAGAAAGGACTCTTGTATGCCGGAACGGAGTTCGGTTTGTACATCAGCACCAATGACGGGGAGACATGGCAGGCTTTTCAGCAGAATTTGCCGCAAGTTCCCATCACTGACTTAGCCTTGAAGGACAACGATTTGATTGCAGCGACGCAGGGCCGAAGCTTTTGGGTGCTGGATGATTTGGATGTGCTGTGGCAGGGGATGGATGAACCAATGGAAGCAGGTGAACCGAGGTTATTTCAACCGCATCCTACCGTGGGTTATGGAGGTGGTTCTGGAAACTCCTCCCTGACTGCGGGTACCAACCACCCAGCAGGGGTGCGCGTTCATTTCAATCTTCCGGAAGCTCGGGAGCGGACGGAGTTGCGATTTTTGGATGCGGCAGGTGAGCTCATTCGAGCATTTGCCACCGACGCCTCAGAGTCGTCCGAAAAACTGGATGTGAAGTCTGGAATGAACCAGTTCAATTGGGATTTACGCTATCCAAAGGCGGATGATTTTGAAGGCCTTCTGATGTGGTGGGGCTCACTTTCGGGGCCGGTTGGACCTCCGGGAACCTATGAGCTGGAATTGATCGTCGACAAGGATACGCTCGCAACGACCTTTGATATTCTATTGGACCCCCGGACGGAAGGATCTGAAGCGGATCGTCAGGCCCAATTTGAGTTTTTAAAATCGGTGCGTGACAAGGTCGATGAGACCCACGACGCCATTCGCCATATGCGAGCGGCACGCCATCAAATGTCGGCATTAACGATGCGGTTGGATGAAGTTGTTCATGCAGAAGTCCTCACCTTGAGCGAGTCCTTGGATTCTACCATGGTGGCCATTGAAGAGGTGTTGTATCAAACCAAACTCAAAAGCAACCAGGATATGTTGAATTTCCCCATTAAACTCAACAACAAACTTGCGCACGTGGGTTCTTTAGCCAGTATGGGGGTTTACCGACCTACGGCTCAAATGGTGGGAGTTAAAGACGAGGTAACCGCATTAATCGATGCACAATTGGCTCTTTGGTATAGCCTGCGAGATAAGGGGTTGCCTGAACTCAATGCGTTAATTCGCAGCCACGAGATCGACCTGATTGAGGTCCCTCACGAGTGAATTGAATGGGAAGTTCAAATTACTCCGTGTCTTTATCCACCTCTTCCATCAGGCGATTGAAGATTCCTTCACCTGTGGAGATGATGTCTTTTAATGTGGACTCTACGCCCTCTATGAATTGCCCCGCCTCGTGGTACCCATTCCATGCGGCTACAGTGCTCCGCATGGTTGCGATGGAAGTCAAATCCGCATTGGTGCATTGACTCGTATAAAATTTCATATCGTTGCTACCTGCTGATTTGGTTGTTTTTTCCCAGCGTACGAACAATGCTCTCCAAGTGTCGAGGTCGAGGTTTTCAGCGTCGCCCATAGCGTCATAAACTTCTTTGAGTCTGCCCTCGTAACATCGGCAGGACAACCCCTGATGCATTTCATGCATCGTCTTGGCCATGGCATCCGCCTCGGCTTTTTGCAAAATGGTCAATTCATTCGAAACTTCAACACACGCTTCTAATTCCACGAATTGATTGAAATTTTTGGTAAAAGAAATGGAATCACCCTCAGCAAAATTTCGCTCAAGTTTGGACTGCGTGAGCTTCAATTCTTCCAGGCATTTTTCACCTGATTGACATCCAATCCAGGTCAAGCAAAGAAGTGCCAGCGATACGCAAAAAAATAATGATTTCATGAGTCGAATTTGGTTGTGAAGTTCGTGAAATGTAATTGAATACAAAATTCTAATGGACAATGCGGAGGAAAAGATTCAGTGACGAGGGTGATTGCAACTCTTTTGACGAGGCAGGTGAATATTTATACTTAATTGCAACTATATTGAGGCCTCTATTGGTTGGTGAATCAGCTAATTTCATTCCGGTCTAAGTAGAGTTGAATGCTATATTTCTCAAATCCATGAGTCGATTTCTGTTGTTCTTAGTTGCTTTGGTGTTTCTCGCAGATCATGCAAATGCATCCGAAGATGGGGGGCTGTCATTGTTGAAAAAGGCTGAGATTATGACCTTTTATAGCGGCAGCACATTGCACAGCTGGTATGAATGCAATTCTGCCCTCGACAGCATTTCAAAGTGGGAAATGCAACTCACCGATGCAGACTCTCAATTGATTCGGAGACTGGATCGGATCAAGGAAGAGCTCCTCCTGGGCAATGCCAATTCCGGGGACAATATGAACGGGATTTTCCCTGCCTACGGCGCAATGACGAATAAACGTCCAGATTATCATTTCTCTGATGATCCGCAGGAGGTGCTCGCGGAAGATTTGCTGGGTCAATTTATCGAGATGCCTTCCAAATCGAGGAAGGGATTGTACAAGGACAGTGGCGTTTTTCTCCTGATGAGCACGACAAATGCAGATTTAGGCATCGTGAATGTTCTCATCGACTTTCTCAACAATGCCACAGCGGCATACGTTATTCGGCCGCATGAGTTGAGAGGACTTATCCCGTGCGATTTAGAGGATGGATTGTGTCTGCAGAATTTGGATGCTTCGGACTGGGAGCGCCTAATCGCCCATTTTGGCGCAGATGAAATCTTGTTACTCACGTTGGATTCGAAGGCGCAATTTTCATCGGATGTGCATTACAAAGGCCTCAGAATTCAGCGTTTTGATAAAGATTCAAGTGCTTTGACCTTTGAGAATTATGTTGAAGCTTTCAAGACGGACAAGATTCCAAATAAGCACGATGTGATTTGGTTGTTGATATTTGGCATGTTCGTTTCGTTCGTGGTGCTGACCGCGGGTGGTTTATTTGATTATGCCGAAGGGAGCTTCATTTATGTGCGGGATTGGCAGACGGTGCTTCATGCCAAAAAGAACCTCTTTGCCATTGTTTTTTCGATCGTGGTTGTGAACGTGGTTTTGCTCGGGAGCAATTCT
Source organism: Flavobacteriales bacterium UBA979 (assembly GCA_002292325.1). Lineage (GTDB taxonomy): Bacteria > Bacteroidota > Bacteroidia > Flavobacteriales_D > Sanyastnellaceae > UA16. The sequence goes on from DBBR01000104.1 coordinate 8,447, forward strand.
TTCGCACCTGATTTGAACGAATACATTTGGAGTTCTCAGGCGATTCTGTGGCTTTTATGCATCATCCTTTTGCCCCCTATCGCTGCTTGCGTTTTGACTTATTTTGCGATGTGGCGATTGATGAAGGATTGGTCGGTCAATGAAATGTCCAATTATTCGCGTTTGATACAGGCTGCGTTCTTGTCCGCTTACGTCTGGTTCTTCTCGTTTGACTTGCTTGCGGGGCCGACTGGTGATCTGAAACTTTATATCATCGAGCTAAGCTTAGCAAGCGTATTCACTCTTTCACCTGCCTGGGTCATGGGGAAGGTGATCACCCAAGTCGTTCAGGGTGGGCAGGATCGAAGGCAATTGATGGTAGGGGTGTCAGTCGCCATTTTATCATGGGCTTTGCTGTGCATTGCCTTGTACCTCAGTATCTCGAATAACCTATTGCTTTCAAATTGGCTTCACCTTGGAGGATTTGTTCTGGCTGTGATTTACCTGGTGATTCTGCCAAAACTCAAGCGAAAATTGAAGAGGGAAGGAGCTGAGGTACTCGACGGGGCTGCGGAGCTCGGTAATCCTTTGGAAAACTTCACTCAGGGATTGAATTGGAACGAGGCGCAATCTTCGCTTAACCGCTGGGTAGATGACAATGAATCTTCCGTTTTCTTGCTCAGAGGTGTTGCAGGAAGCGGAAAGACTCGTTTTATGAAATACTGGCGCGATCAATTGAATGAGCGTGATTCGGGCAAGCATTTAGTTTTGTTTGGTGATTTCAATGAAGTTCACAATGATAAAGTGGTCGATTTCGAACCGTTCATTGAAGCCATTAATTCCAATCTGGCGACAAAAAATGAAGAATGGAATGGAGTCTTTAGGGATAATTCCTCAGCAGTTGAGTCTGGTGTGAAGTTCCTCTCAACACTGGGCAATGCTGCGGGTATTCCACTAGGAGAAGGAACTGGAGATGAAAACAGAGGGGTTAAAGATGTAGCGGGCCGATTCTTGAATATGTGCAATCAGAAGCACAGCAATGGTACATCGATCACCATTATTTTGGATAATTATGCCTGGGCAACTTCGGATGAAAAAAGCCGAAGACTTTTATTTGAATTGATTGAGCGGTTGGAAATCAGTCCGCCTCACCGAAGATCGCTGCGCTTTGTTCTCACATTTGCAGAGCAGGAAGACAATTCGAATTCTGCCTTTTTATTGAATGAGCTTGAAGAAGGCGAATTCCATTTGTCAAAATGGAAGGGATTACTTGGATGGGATTCGGACAACGAAGATTCATTGAAGTCATCCGTTCAAAATTGGTTGACTTCATTGGAAGATGAGCGAGCATGGCATAGCCAAGAGTCGCCTTCGCGGATTTCAAAAAAGCTCAAACAACATCTGTCAAACAGAATCCATGAGGTGATCAAAGAAACGGATTTGACGAAATCCATTCTTGGGGTGCCAAGCCCCGGAGATGTCTTGAAATACATTCAGCTGTTGGAAAAAGGAGGCTATGTTGAGATGCGAGGCCAATTCATTGAATTGGCAAAAGATCCAGTGAATTCTGGAATTCCAATCATGGAAGGAGAATTGATTGAAAGTACCAGGCGATTCGAAGCATTGGAATTCGAAAGCCGCCAATTGCTCGTCAGTGCAGCTCATATTGGATTCAAGTTTGATGCAGAACTGCTTGCTGAAATATGGAAAATGGACTTGTTGCTCGTGCTTCGAGTATTGGATGGCCCCGGCGTTGAAGGAATCTTCATTCGAGACCGCTCGAACGAAGACAACATATATGCTTTTCTGAACCGGGACATTCATCAACGAGCGAAGCGAGGATTTGCGGCAGATGGAAGTACAGATCGAATCAGGCAAGTGATCATCGAATTTCAAAAACGTGCCTTGGAACATGTTTACAAAAAGGGAGATGCATACATGCTCAGTATGGATTTGGAAGTTCTGAATTCTACTGCGTTGGATTGCCTCAATTACCTCGGTGTCGACCAGGTCAGCAAGGTCACATCGAAAATATTATTGGTTGCGGCTTATCGAAATTTGCTCGTGGGCAATGACGACATGGTGAGTGACTTCATTCGGAATTGGAGGCGATTGGTCTTGGTTCGCAGGCAAATTCCTGTTGAGATGAGGCGTGTAAGGCCTGATCTTCAAAGCGACCTAGAATGGCTGGGGCAGGTATTGCGCGCGCTGAACGAGGGCCATCGAAATTTGAATCTTGCATTCGATGATCTGCAACAGCGATCAGCCATGAAGTCTTTTCTGCATCTAAATGAAGTCGTAACGTTGGATGGCGGTGGGATTGTTTACCTGGCGTTGTTGGAAGAATCCCGTTTGGTCTTGGATTCCGCTCGAGTGCTTGAACCGGAATGGGCAGCTTGGCAGGAATCATTGATCCGTGATTGGAGGCCGACAGACCGAGTGGACTTGGAGTTGGAAAAAGACTTTATTTTGGCCTGCCGAAGCAGAGTAGGAAGTACCGTGGCCATTGAAGAAATTGAGGCCAAAATTCCCGTGAATGAGGTAGAATTGAAAGGTAAAGTCCTTCGTAAGCTGGCATCAATGCCTGATTATGAGCGCAGTCAGGAATTCAGTTTTGCAGCTATACGGCATCAGATGCTGTTGATGCGAGTAGTGACGAGTGAGGAGGTTGAATTAGATGGTTCTACCTTGCTCATCCATTTGCAACTCCTGCATGATCGATTCGGCTCTGTTCGAGATCGTGAAGGAACGAATTATTGCTTTTTGCTCAATGTAATTCGCAAGAATTTCCCGGATGATCCAGAAGTTCAATTGGCTGTTCCTCGAATGATGATAGAAGCGGGAAAATGTCAAGGGGTTCGCTTCACCCGTAATTCTGGTTACCATTGGCTCGCAATGAATCATATCGAACTCAAACAATTCGATAAAGCGGAGAAGATATTGAATGAATACGGAGATTTATTATTGAATGAGGGCGCGGCAGCATCAGAATTTCAATATGTACTGAAGCCGCTCCTTTCGTTGGGAGCGTCTGATCCAAGTGGTGATGGTTTCAAAGCCTTTTTCGCCTTAAAGCTGAAGATGTACGAATCGCTTCGGATCATTTCATGGAACCTCAAATCGGAAATCTCTAAAGTTCTCTCAGACGATTTTTCGATGGAACATCTATCAGGGAGTGATTTGAAAATTTCATCTGAAGTTGAAAGAAATGCATCCACAGGGACATTGATGATGATGAATCTTCTGAAATTGGTTTCCAGAATTGCGATTGCTGACGGTGATCTGGATGAAGCTGAAATTCACGATCTGTCAGAAACAGCCTTGGCATGTGGGGCACACCTCAATCTGACTGTTTCTGCCGAGGTTATGGAAGAGATGATGGGTTGGTTAAATGTTTGGAAATCCAACCTTGAAGAGGATAAAGAGGCCTTTATGGCTGAAAACACGGTTGAGTTTGAGCGAACGATCGAAGAAGTAAATGTGCAATGCAGTGACGGTGAGAAAAGACAAATTGTGCGTTTGTGTCAAATCGTTGCCGCATCAGACGGAGTTGTAGAGGAGAGCGAACAGAACTTGTTGGATGCACTAAAAAAGGGCCTCATTCTGGATGAATAAGAGGCGGCTCAGGGGGCCTTTGTAAACTCGAAGCTCACCCTTCGGTTTGCCGCTCTTCCCGCCTCAGATTCGTTGCTCTGAATCGGGTCGGATTCACCAAGGCCTTGGGCCGTGATTTCTTGCCTTACATTCAAATTACGAAGAGCGTCGGCAACCGCCGCAGAGCGTCTTTGGGAAAGATCGATGTTGTACCCTGTGGTGCCGACATTGTCGGTATGTCCAGAAACAATTAAATGAGGCAAATCCCTGTTCATGTGGCACCAATCTGCGACATCCTCAAGAATGGCATGTCCCTCTTCTGAAAGAACAGCGGAGTCAAATTTGAACAGCACATTTGAAACCTCGAAGTGCATGGGGCGACCAGAATCCGGGAGCCAAAAAATGTCCGTCTGGGTCATTCGGTTGAGCGCAGCGGTTTGACGTCCCGTGATGGTATATCCCGTTCTCAAATTTGTTTCACGAAATGACCCAGCATCTCCTCCAGGTGCAAGACCCGTTGGTGCAAACCGCAAGGGCAAAGCAGAAGCCCAAAAGGCTCCATCCGGCGACTCTATATACCCCCAATCGTCCAATTCGGTATTGACATGGTTCAGTGCGAACGGACCTTTCCATTCCAACCAGTTATTCGGTTCGGTTCGCCGAAACTCCATGACATCTAATCCTCGGCCATCGACCCACTGCGACACCCAAAGTCGAAGACCGTCTGCACTTATTCGGGGCGTTCGTTCAGGTCCATCGGTGTTGATAGGAAATGGCAGTCTGATCACTTCATCCCAACCAAAATCGCCTTCGATTGCTATGTACACATCGGTGTTTCCCCAAAGGTGATCGTTCCAATTCCAGCCTTTCATGTGGTAAGTGGAAGGGTCATCGGTCGGCCTATCGGATACAAAGACCAGTACATCGCCGTGTTTCCATCCGTCTGCTTCTGTCCAAATCGAATTGACGGGTTCTGGGTAGTGCATGATGCGCGGATTGCGGCCTTCTTTCGTTTGAACTTCAAATAAATCAGCAGTTTGCAATCCTGACTTCGAGTCGGTGATGCCGATGTTCTCAGGGAAATTTCCAGCCACGATGCAGTGCCCGTCATCGAGGACCTGGGTGATGCATTCATGTCCATTGGTGCTGATGACTTTCATCGGACGCGCATCGGACCATATTCCATGTTCCAGTGTGCTGTAAAAAACATCCTCTCCTCCGGAATTTGGGTTGACGGTGAAATTGAGTTTGAAATCAAAAAACCCCGTCCGATCCATTCCACAGAAATAAAGTTCATTTCCGTCCGGTGAGGGACAAGGTAAATACTCATGAGCCGCGGTATTTATATGGCGGCTGATGCGGACTGGGAGCTGTGCGGAACACTGCTGATTTGTCCCAAGCCAGATGAAGGCCAAGGCCAATGAAAACAAGGCAGTTGTTGCCCGTTTGTGCTGGAGAAAACTTATCATTGTAATGGACAATAATAACCCATAATGACCATGAGCGAAAGAGACGTCACCCAACACTACCCCAAAGAAGAATTTGTTGCTAAACTCCGACGTTTAGCCGACTGCATTGAAACGGAAGAAAACTTTCGTATTTCGGTAGGAGGTGAGGCGATTTATGTCCCAGATCGTGCTGTTTTCAGCATTGAACATGAACGGGAAGATGGCAAGAATGAACTGGAGTTTCAAATTGTTTGGGAGGACGAATAAGCTCGAATTCTGGACATTGGGATCAAAGCTGCTCAGCTTCTGACCAAAGTTTATTGAACTCTTCCAGAAACAGTTCCGCTGTTCTTCCGTCGTCTATCACGACTAAATTCTCCGCGTTTCGAGTGGCTGCACTGCGCGTCCAATTGTAGCTCCCTGTCAAAACAGTTCGCCCGTCTACAACCATGAATTTGTGGTGCATGTGCGCAGGGCTCACGTCCACTCGCACATCAATCCCGATCTCGTGAAGTGTTAAAATGTCTGAGCCCCTGTCGTATTGTTTGTCATTGTCGCTCAATACCCTGATTTGAATGCCTTCTCGATGGCAGGAAATAAGCGCGTCAAGCAGCCGGTCGTCACTCAGCGTGAAAACGCAGATGTCCAAGGAACTCACGGAATTGGTCGTGTTTTCCAGAATTGCATCGAGAATGTCATTGCCCGGGGAGAAAAAAGATTGAATCATGGTTGTACAATTTTGAGTTACAATATCAATGTTTTAATACCAAAAATTCAACGAAAACGAATTCGTTTCAGCATTCATGTT
>DBBR01000043.1 GCA_002292325.1 Flavobacteriales bacterium UBA979
GATCCGAGTTCGATTCTCGGCGGGGCTACCATTTCGAATCCGGAGGATTGCCGTAAAAGACGAACATTCCGCAATGAGTTGCGGTAGTTTCGTTTAAATTGGCCCCATGAAAAACACCCCTTACTTGATGTTGGTGTGCACAGCGATGGCCGTTGCCACCTCTTTCTCGGCTTCTGCCCAACAAGATTATGCGCACGTTGCGAAGTTCAATCCGTTTGGATTGTTCGCGAGCCAATACCAGCTGGGCTACGAGCATGCGTTGAATGAAAATTTCTCCGTGCAGCTTTCGGCGGGCATCATTACGGGGAGTTCGGAATTGACTGCCACCGATTCGCTGGGGGGCGCTCAAACAACGTTGGTCAGCTCGAGCCGCTCGGGATTCATTGCGATTCCTGAAGTGCGCTGGTACCCAAAGGGTCCGGCATGTGAAGGCGTATACTTGGCGTTGGCCGGACGATTCCGAAGCGTCACGAACACCAATGAAGATACGGGGGACATCATCCTCGATCGCTCGGCAAACGGTGGCGCTCTTCTTTTCGGTTACCAAAGCCACACCGACATCGCGTGGGAGATTTTCGCCGGCCCGCAGATCAAGAAGGTCAACACGGTTTCAGACTACGATGACGACAACGCTTCCGGACTCTTCGGTGAGTCCGACGGTGTCGGTTTGCGTTTCGGCGTGAACGTCGGCATCGGTTGGTAAGCCGCACTGCGCGGAAAACGGCACGATACCCAGGATGATGGCATAACGGGCGGCCTTCCCCAAGGCCATCCAAAACAGCGTGGGCAGCCATTTGACGCGGAGCGCGCCCAAAGCGACCGCGATGAAATCACCGACCCCGGGCAACCAACACCCGAGGGCGGCCACGCTGCCGTGCCGTTTGATCCGGTCCATCCACCGTTTTCGGCGCTCATCACTCAGTACGGACCGCTTCTCGCTGAGCGCGCGACTTCCCCACCGGCCCAGCACATAGCCAGTCATCCCGCCCAGCGTGTTTCCAACCGTTGCGAGGATGAGGCACAGGAGCGGTTCGCCCCCGCCGAGCAGCGTCGCCGCCAGCACCGCCTCCGAACTGAACGGGATGACGGTTGCCGAGAGAAACGATGCAGCGAACAACGCCAAATAGCCGATTCCATCCATCGCTTCAAAGGTGAGGAAAACAGCGGTGCTTTGGTTGTGCACATGGGGTGTTTCCGCAGATTCCCGCTAATTTGGCTGATCAAAAGTTCATGCCATGATCCACTACAATCCGAAAAGTTGGTTTAGCCTCATTTTTCACGCGTACAGCCGGCAAGTCTTTCGCAAGCTGCTTCCGGCGATGGGGGCGATGGGGGCTTTTACGGCGGGCATTTGCTATGTGGAGCTCGAGGTGTTGGAGCGGCCGATGGAGGTGAGCAATGTGGTGCACTCGCTGCTGGGTTTTGTGCTTTCATTGTTCTTGGTTTTTCGGACCAACACCGCATACGACCGCTGGTGGGAAGGACGGAAGCAGTGGGGGGCTTTGGTGAATGTGTCACGCACGCTCGCGCTGCGCATCCGCGAATTCACCCCCAATGAATCCGCGCACGAGCACTTCAATGAAGCCATCCCGGGCTTTGTGAAGGCGCTGCGGGACCACCTGCGACCGAATGTGCCCGGGGCACCCATTCCGCCCGAGGCCGCAGCACTCGCCCAGGCACAGCACGTCCCGAACGCTTGGGCCCAATCGATGGAACGCCGTGCCACCGCGCTCCTCGTAGCCGGCGAACTCACGGACCAACAGCATTGGCTCATCTCCCAAAACCTCGAGCGCATGGTCGACATCCTGGGTGCCTGTGAACGCATCCTCAAGACCCCTGTTCCCTACAGCTACAGCATGTTCTTGAAGAAATTCATCTTCCTGTACGTGGTGACGCTGCCCATCGGATTTGTCGCGACGTTTGCGTGGTGGAGTGTGCCGGTGGTGATGCTGATTTTTTACATCCTCGTGAGTGTCGAGTTGATCGCGGGGGAAATCGAAGACCCGTTTGGGGTGGATGATAACGATTTGCCTTTGGACGGGCTGTGCAAGACCATTGAAGGGAATGTCAAGGAAATTCTGGAACGACTTTAAAACTTTATGTTTTATAAATATATTAGCACAATAACCCAAATCATTCATCATGAACAAGTGCTTTCTATTTTTCCTGATGAGCGGCTCACTGCTGCTCGCTTCCGGTTGCTCTACGACGTTGAAAATTGGCCACGGAGCTAACGATTCGAAACCACTGGTTTTTGAGGAACATTATGAAATTGAGCAAATTCCAACCATGACAGTGGACGGTCGTGCTTTCTGGGGCATCCCAAGCTTTAAGAGCAACAACCAAAACAAACGCGACCAAGGCCGGCTGCGTCATTTCATTGAGCCGGGCGGTTTTCGCATCAAGCGTATCTTGCCTGTATTGACATTGTTTTTTGGAAGTTTGACAACCCATGCTTTGCTGGGAGATTACCTGGATGTCGATTTTATGTCCGATCGTCCGGTCCTGTCTTGGACATTGTTGTCGTTGCCCATCATGGGAACGGTGAATAACGCACTTTGGGAGGGTGCGGCCTACAGCGGTTCGGTAGAAACGATGCAGTATCGTTTGCTCAATGAGTATCCGGACGTGGACGTTTTCGTTTATCCCAAGTACCACCTGGAGTACGACCGTATTTTTGATCCGGAGGGATTTCAGCCGGAGTATCTCTGGATTCAAAAAGCGCGCCTTCAGGTGGATGTAAAGGGAGCTGCGCTGAAGACAAAGGAGTAACAGGAGCTCGGTTTTACCATTCATTGTGCGAATGGTCAGCCCGGTCGGCCGGTGTCTTTCGGAATTTTGCCAGCGAAAAATCATAGCAATGGCATCATTCAAGGAACTCGTAAACGGCGTCACGCCGGTATTGGTAGACGTATATGCAGATTGGTGCGGGCCGTGCCAAGCCATGGGCCCAGAGTTGGAAAAACTCTCGGCGAGCATGGGAGACGCGGCCAAAGTGCTGAAAGTTAACCTCGACCGTAACCAACCCCTTGCCGAAGCATACGGCATCCGGAGCGTGCCCACATTGATGATTTTCAAGGAAGGCAAGATGCTTTGGAAGGCCAGCGGCTTCCACAGCAAGGACCAAATGCAGCAAGCGCTTCAGCCGTTTCTGAACTGACAGTAAGGCTTTGGGTGACTGTACTCTCTTGCTCACCAATGAATTGGCCATTCAGGTAGATTTGAATCATTGCCAACCCATCAAAAACCACCACCACATGAACATATCCATTGCAATCATTATCAGGAGCCAACAAAAGCCTCTATGGTAATGATTCAGATTTGTTTATTGGGCGAAGGGGAGGCAGTACAAATAGGTTTTACCAAGGAGACATGGATGAATTGCGGATTTTCAATCAAGCGTTGACCGAAGAAGAAGTTGGTCTTCTTTATGAATTTGATGGATGCGGCACACAATCTTCTGTCAGCCAAATCGATATTCAGCCGGGAATGACGATTTTTCCTAACCCGGCACGTGACAATGTCAAAGTTGCACTTGAAGTGCCATCAAGTCTTCAGATAGCCCGGTCTGACGGTGTTATTATCTGGTCATCACGAGAAATGAAAACTTCGTTCACGATTTCAACAGGTCACTTTGCCCCTGGCCTCTACCTTATCAACACGGATTCTGGATTTTCTGATAGAATAGAAGTTTCCTAAACTTTAGATCCGAGTTCGATTCTCG
>DBBR01000036.1 GCA_002292325.1 Flavobacteriales bacterium UBA979
TTTCATTGGAGTCCGATTGAAGGGCTGACCTTTGAACAAAGCGTTGGATTGTTGCCTTATCCCATAACGTTCTTGGTCACCGACTTGATTTCAGAATGCTTCGGCCGCCGGCGTGCAAATGAAGTGGTCCTCGGTGGACTTTTCGCAAGTGCTTTTACGTTGGTCATTGTAAGTGTAAGCCAATCCGTACCAGCAGCGGCATGGTCGCCGGTCAGCGATGCCGAATTTGATCATGTGTTTGGTTCAACGATCGTTGCGGTCAGCGCTTCCATGGCGGCATATTTGCTCGCCCAATTCCTCGATGTGAGGCTGTTCCATTTCTGGAAAAAAAAGACCCAGGGCAAAAAGCTTTGGCTCCGAAACAACCTGAGTACAATTCCATCTCAATTCATTGATACGTTAACTGTGCTCTTCCTTATGTGTTCACTGGAGCAAATTGAATGGGCGTTATTCACCACTCTTTTGCTCAATGGCTTCCTCTTTAAGGTCATTGTGGCCCTTGTCGATACACCGCTAGTTTACCTCGGTAGCTGGCTGATCCGGAGGCCTTTCGGTTTAGCTTTGGGGGAAGAAATTGAACTCTAACAGTCATTGGCCGATCCGCTGGCGGAAACCGGTCCTCTTGGTTTTATATTCGCGTTGCTATGAAAAGTTTGAATCTTCCCAGCGTTTCCGCTCTAATCCTGCTCGCGAGCCTCAAGGCAATTGGTGGTTTTACTTCGCTTCATGCGCAAATCTTGGACCCTGTGCAATGGACTTTTTCGGCGCACGAAACGGACGAGCCTGATTTTGTGGACGTCGTTTTTCATGCCTCCGTGGAGCCCTGTTGGCATATCTACAGCCAGTTTCTAGACGACCCCAATGGCCCTTTGCCAACCTATTTTGAAGTCAACACCTCCGAAGGCGTTGAAAAAATCCAAGAAGTGCGCGAATGCGATCCGATCGTCGAGTACGATCCCAACTTCATGATGGATTTGAAGTTCTTTGAAGAAGAAGTGTACTGGGTTCAACGGGTGAAAGTGGATCAAAACGAGGGCGGTTCAGTCTCAGGATTTTTGAGCTTTATGGTATGTGATGCCTCTCGCTGCTTGCCCCCCGAGGACATTGATTTCGCCGTTGATTTGACCGCAGTCGAACCAGCACTGGATACTTATTGTCCGCCCATTCAACACTTATGCGAAGGCCATGATTCAGAGGGTTTGCTTGAGCCTGTCACCTGGGACATTGGCATTTATGAGACCACTGAAGCCGCATCATACGATCTGATTTTCCATGCGACGGTTGAGCCATGCTGGCACCTCTACAGTCAATTTTTGGACCGATTGGATGGACCCATGGCAACCGAGTTTCGCATCGACTGGCCTGCGGGTTTCGAAGGCATCGGCAGCGTAGTCGAATGTGAGCCATTGGTCCAATTCGATCCAAGCTTCGATATGGATGTCCAAATGTTTGAAGAAGAGGTGTTTTTTGTTCAGTCCTTCCGAGCTTCCCCTTCAACGTTGGAGGGAACGATTTCGGGTGCGATCACCTTCATGACGTGCGATGACGCCAAGTGCATCTTCCCGCCAGACCTCGAGTTCGAAGTGTCTCTGAGCAATGTCAATCCAGCCTCAGCCCAGCCGGATCGCTGCCCTCCCTCTGAACATCTGTGTGATCAAGGAGCCGAAGGGTTAGATGAAGACAACAATTCTGAAGAAGGATTGATGGGGGTTTTTCTTTTGGGCATGTTGCTCGGTTTTGCGGCCCTGCTTACACCGTGCGTTTTTCCTATGATTCCAATGACTGTGAGCTTCTTCACGAAGCAATCCAAAAACCGACGCGAAGGAATCCGGAATGCCTTGATCTATGGACTCTTTATCATCCTCATCTATACCGGTCTCGGTTTGTTGCTTACGGCTGTTTTTGGCGTTGACATCCTGAATGTAATCTCCACTGATCCCTTCTTCAATGTATTCCTCTTCTTATTGCTGATCATTTTTGGAGCGAGCTTTCTTGGAGCGTTTGAAATTCAACTGCCCACCAGCTGGGCCAACAAAACGGATGAAGCAGCAGATAAAGGAGGGCTTTTGGGCATCTTCTTCATGGCAGCGACACTCGCTATCGTTTCCTTTTCATGCACTGGGCCTTTAGTGGGAAGTGCGCTGGCCGGAGCAGCTACGGGATCATTTGCAGCACCCACGGCTGTTATGTTCGGGTTTTCGCTTGCTTTGGCCTTGCCATTCATGCTCTTCTCCGCCTTTCCGGGATGGCTTAATTCGTTGCCCCAATCAGGAGGTTGGTTGAATAGTGTTAAGGTCGTCTTGGGCTTGCTTGAAATTGGTTTTGCCTTCAAATTCCTATCCAACGCAGACCTAGTACTGCAACTTGGCTTGCTGGAAAGGGAACTGTTCATTGCCATTTGGGTAGTCATTGCGATGTGCATCGCTTTTTACTTATTCGGATGGATCTTGTTCCCGCATGATTCCAAAACAGAACGAATCGGAGTTTTTCGATTTTCGATCGGCATGCTGTTTTTCACCTTGGGTGTTTACCTCCTACCTGGTATGTGGGGAGCCCCGGTGAATCTCATCAGCGGATTCCCTCCTCCAATGTTTTACAGCGAGTGGAGTGGCGGAAGCCACGGAGAATCCGAAAGTGGAGGCCACATCGAAGCCCAATTCACAGATTACGCAGAGGGCATGGCAGCGGCAAAGGCCGAAGGAAAGCCCATTCTTCTCGATTTCACAGGCTGGGCATGTGTGAATTGCCGAAAAATGGAAGAACAAGTCTGGCCCAATGCAGAAGTCGCCGATATGCTGCGCAATGACGTGGTTTTGGTTTCCCTGTATGTAGATGAGCGCCGTGATCTGCCGGAATCAGAGCAAAGCGTTGAGAGTTACGGGGGCAAAACCTTCAAAATCAAGACAGTAGGGAACAAATGGTCCTACCTCCAAGCCTCTGAATTCAACACCAATTCCCAGCCGTTTTATGTGATGCTTGATCACTCAGGCAATCGCTTAGGTGATGGCGTAGGCTATGATCCAGACGCTGATAAATTCGTCCAATTCCTTCGGTCAGGATTAGCTGCTTTTAGCCGCTAACTGCAATAAATTGATTGCCCTCAACTACAAAACAGCCCAGCCGCTCTCAGGATATTTAAACAACTTGCTCGCATGAATCAAAGGAATCGACTGAACGCCCATTTTGATGAGGCCGCGCAATTGTTGGAGTCTCTCCGCAATCAACCGGACTTCATGGATGCGGTAGAGGCTGCCGGAACATGCATGAGTGCAGTGATCCGTGGAGGAGGGAAAATCATCTCATGTGGGAATGGAGGAAGCATGAGCGATGCCATGCACTTTGCCGAAGAATTGAGTGGCCGGTACCGCGATGACCGACCGGGACTTCCTGCCATTGCTTGCAGTGATCCAAGCCACATAACATGCGTGGGCAATGATTACGGGTTTGACCAAATCTTTGCTCGATTCGTTGAAGCCATTGGTCAAGAAGGAGATTGTTTGGTGGGTATTTCAACGAGCGGAAACAGCGCCAATGTGATTGAAGCCGCGAAGCGTGCTAAAGAACGAGGCATGAAGGTGATTGGGCTTACCGGAAGAGGTGGAGGAGAATTGAAGCCATTGTGCGATGTTGCGGTCGATGTGCCGTGGGAGGGTTATGCGGACCGGGTACAAGAGGTGCACATTAAGGTCATCCACGCTTGGATCGACCTCATCGAGCACACGCACTAGTCTTAAAACCATGCTGGTAACCACGTATGGGATTGGCTTCGCCAATCGCAATGGGCAAGTTGTGTCCGTTCAATTGCATAAATCTCGGGGCGCTCGGTTCCATGTTTCGGGCATTCCATGGTCGGAAACCCGGAACATACTCTCGCGCATTTTTGCCGCATTTGAACATGCCGGATATGTGCGTCCAACCGGAGCATTCACCCTCCTTGTGAGCCCAACGGATGAATTGGACCGCATGGCTACACTTGATGTACCCATTGCCCTTGCATTTTTAGCCATCACAGGTCAAGTTCCTGCCAAAGCAATTCAAAATTTGATTTCCATGGGCGAAATGGAATTGGACGGTACCGTCAGACCGTTTGAATCACATTGGGCGCATCTCATCCCTGAACCCCATCAAATGCCTGCGGAAGACTGCGTTTGCCTGTTACCTGCAGGTAGCGCTTCGAATTGTTATCTGGATCTGCATCCCCGTCGCATTTATTTGGCGGCCCATCTTAAGCGAATCGTCCTGCATTTTCAGAACGGCATATCCCTTCCTACCATTCGAACAAAAAGGCCCTGGAATACGCGACTAAAATGGAATCTCCATAGCCATTCTATGTTTGAGACCTTGAAGCTCAGCGAAAACCAACGAAAAACCCTTTTGGTTGCCGCTGCAGGTAACCTTTCCATGATCATGATTGGTTCTCCCGGCACGGGAAAATCCCAAATGGCTCGGGCGCTCCATGAATTGACCCCAAAGCTGGATGAGTCGTCATCGACTCACCTCCAGTCCCTGCATCGCCTGAGAGGAGAACCATACGACTTGCAGGAGACACCCCCTTTTCGATCCCCACATCACCGCTCCAGCTCTAACGGACTGATTGGCAGTTGGCGACGAAGCGAGGAATGGATTCCCGGTGAATTGAGCCTCGCCGAGGGAGGGGTATTGTGCCTGGATGAGTTTACTGAATTTTCTCGCGATTGCATTGAAGCACTGCGAGGGCCAATGGAGTTTGGAACCTTGAACATATCACGGGCGCATGGTGGGCAAGCGGTTTCGGTCAATGCTTTGATTGTAGCAACGGCGAATCCATGCCCATGTGGTCATTACCATGAAGGAACGAAGCGTTGTTCGTGCACACCAGGACGCGTTCAAAACTACCTCAAGCGAATCTCTGGTCCCGTAATGGAGCGATTCAC
>DBBR01000003.1:0-2158 GCA_002292325.1 Flavobacteriales bacterium UBA979
CGGCTGCGAGTGATTCCGTTGGGACTCGAACCCAAAACCGTCTGCTTAGAAGGCAGATGCTCTATCCAGTTGAGCTACGGAACCATGTTTCACGCGTTCGTGAACGGGTGGAAACCCAGGTGCAAAGATGCAAATTGAAATGCATTAACTTTAGGGAAAACCAAATTCGATGCGAATTGCTCTCACCCACCTCGCAAATGCCCTTGTGCTTTTGTCCTTTTCAATGAGTCTATCTGCGCAGTGCACGCAAGCTGAAGCGCCCATTTCCTTGTTTGAAGTGAAATCTCTGAACCCAGCAGAAATCCCCACACTTCATCCAGAAAATCAAGTTGGTTTGGAATTATCCGTAGAGGCATTTGCAGACGTTCGCAACCATAAATACAACAATTGGACGCTCCTTTTGCCCTTCCTCAATGGAAAAACATTGCAGGTAGAATTGGAATCCTTCCTGCCTTTTTCAGATGCTTTTCAAATCGGAAGAACGCAAGAGGACGGCAAGTTTTTGGAAGAAATTTACCGCCCGAAATTACTTTCTTATCGCATAATCTCTCCCGGAATGCGCGGCACCATTGTCATCATGGAGAACTTTGTCATGGGAACCATTCAGTGGCAAGGTCGCCAATACGATTTGAGTGCAATCCGGAATGGAGATGGCGGTAAGCACGTCCTCTTTTTGTTGGAAGACGCCGCGAACCCCATGGAATTTGAATGCGGTGTGGATGAGTTTGGTCCACGACGAGAAGTTATGCCGATGGGGATGCAACCACCCTCATCAAGTGCTCAAGTGACCGATTGTGTGGAAATCGCGTTTGACATCGATTACCATACGTATGGAACTTTTGGAAACGATTGCTATCCCGCTGTGGAATGGGCATTGGCCATCATGGCAGGAGTGAACACCATTTACACAAATGATCTCGACGCCTTGATCAACATCCAAGCTTCCTATATCCATGTATGGGAGTCAACCGATCCCTATGCGAGTTTTGTAAATGACGCTGGTGGGATGCTCGACAATTTTCGTTTGGAGTGGTTATCAAACCCCAATTTTGTCGACATCCAGCGGGATCTTGTGCATTTGTTAACTCGACGTCAAAACACAGGCACCGGTGGCATCGCCTACCTCGATGTCGTTTGTTTTCCGCAATACGCGTCAGGCTTCAGCTCCTACCTCGAATCAGGAACGACCTACAACTTGAACAACTACAGTTGGAACTTGAACGTAGTAGGCCATGAGTTGGGCCACAATTTTGGTTCAAATCACACCCATTGGTGCGGCTGGTCAACTGGACCGATTGATGATTGTTACGAAGCAGAGGGTTCGTGCACCAACAACCCTCAGGCTCAAGTGGGGACCATGATGAGCTATTGCCATGCCGTAGCCGGGGGGTCTGTGAGCCTCGAATTCCACCCTACCGTCATCAGCGAAGCCTTGACTCCGACCATTACATCCGACGGCAGCTGCTTCACTACATGCGTTGACATAACCACCAGCTGCCAATACTTTGGATGTACGGATGCTACGGCCTGTAATTTCGACCCCAATGCGGTAGAGGATGACGGGACGTGTGCATTCACCGAAGATGGATGCGGTGTGTGCGGTGGGGATGATTCCAGCTGTTCCGGCTGCATGGATGAGAATGCATGCAATTACGACGCGGCTGCAACCTTGGACGACGGATCGTGCTTTTTCCCGCCCGCGGGTAGCACTTGTGACTGTGAATACGCTGCATCCTTCGATGTCAATCTGAGTGCAGGCGAAACAGCAAGTGAAACCATTGAAGCCGCTGGATACGTGACAGGATTTTCTGCTGTTCTTGTCTTCCAAGATACCCCTCCAGATCAATCGTGGGCGAATGAAATGATGGTGGGCTTGACAGCACCCGATGGCACCTGCCTGCAATACGGAGGATACAACCTAACGTTGGGTTGTCCCAGTGCGGGATTGTGGCCTAGCGGATGGAACACGAGTGCTGCTGGGACTTACACAGCAACAGCGGTTTTCAATGAACCCATGCAAGGAACCGGAGATTGGGTCATCACCATTATGAACTCCTGGACGTCTTCGATAGGGGCATCATACGAAACCACCTTGACCTTTGATGGACTTTGCGAAGGAGCGGCGGGCGTTCCCGGCTGCACCGATGCTACGGCGTGT
>DBBR01000003.1:2282-6211 GCA_002292325.1 Flavobacteriales bacterium UBA979
CGCGGGCTGCACCGATGCTACGGCATGCAATTACGATGCAACCGCCACCAACGATGACGGATCATGTGAGTTCACAAGCTGTGCTTGTCCTGGTGACTTAGATGGAGATGGACAAGTAGCTGTGACGGACGTGCTCCTCTTTTTGAGTGACTTTGGATGCACTGTCGATCCATGCGTTGGCGACAGCAACGGAGACGGACAAACCAACGTCGAGGATTTGTTGCTCATGCTCTCTTACTTTGGAACCATTTGCGATTAACCTCTTTCATCAAGATGAATCAAGATGAATCAAGTTAACCACCTTTTTTCCTCGATTTTAATAGGCTCTGCCCTCCTGATTTCATCCTGTGATTACTGCGAGATCAAAGGCACCGTCACATTTGACAACACGGAGCGCCTCTGGTGCAACTGCGAAGTAACTTGGCCCAACGGCGATGAGTACGTCATCGAAGCGGGCCAAAGTCGGACCTATGAATTCATGCGAGGGACGTATGAATTCGAAGCATATTGCGGCAATGATGCATGGGACAATGAACTTTGTGGATTCGAAGAAGGCAGAATATCCCGAACGTTCACCATTGACTGCGAAGATGAGCACATCTTGAATCTGAATTTCTAGTCGATGACTCGCCTTCCAAACCTGGAAAAGAGATTTATGATTTAATATTTCAACATATATTAAAATGTTTGTATGTTTGCGATGTGAACGTCATACAAACACCTCCATCGCGCGCTCAAATCGAACGCGCAGCACAGGTCCTCAAGACCATTGCGCATCCTGTTAAACTGGAAATCCTGTCCATTCTAGCGCGTCAGGAACCACTAGACGTAAGCAGCTTGTGCTCGCAAGTCGGCATGGAATGTCAAATTTCCATGATGTCGCATCACCTGTCCAAAATGAAAGACAATGGAGTCTTGCTTTCCGAAAAACAAGGCAAACAAGTGTTTTACCGCATCGCTGACCGAAAGGTGCTGAACATCTTTGAGTGCATCACAGCACATCACCTCGGGTCGAACACGATCTAATGTCATCCTCTATTCAATTCATCGCATGGAACTCATTGGATACATTTTAGCTGTTGGCATCGGCATCTCCCTCGGCCTCATCGGCGGTGGCGGTTCGATTTTGGCCGTGCCCGTCCTCGCCTACCTATTTGGATTGGATGAAAAAGTGGCCACAGCGTATTCGCTGTTCGTCGTCGGCACGGCGGCCCTGGTCGGTGGACTGCGCCAAAGTCGAAACCAACATGTCGATTGGCGCACCGCAGCCGTTTTTGGGCTTCCCGCCATCGTTGGTGTCTGGTTGGTCAGGCATTATGTTGTTCCAGCTCTACCAGATGTTCTTTTTGAAATGGGTGGAATCGAATTTACCCGCCGCATGGGCATGTTTGGATTGTTTTCCATTTTGATGATTTGGGCTGCCTGGTCTATGCTATCCACCAAAGAACGCCAAGGAGGGACAGGAAAAGTGACCTACAATTACCCGCTCATTCTTTTGGAGGGTCTCATTGTCGGCGGCATCACAGGATTTGTAGGTGCTGGCGGTGGCTTCTTGATCATCCCGGCACTCGTGGTCTTGGCCAATTTGGAAATCAAAAAAGCCATCGGCACTTCATTGATGATCATTGCTTTAAAATCTCTGATGGGTTTCTTCCTCGGTGATGCACTGACGACGGATGTCGATTGGAACTTTCTCCTTCAATTCACAGGCCTTGCGGTAGCGGGCATCTTTGGCGGAGTGTACCTCGGTGGCTTCATCGACGGCAAAAAACTAAAAAAAGGATTCGGCTATTTCATCATCGTCATGGCCGCATTCATCTTTACCATGGAATTCATCATTCCAAACTAGTTCTTCACGGCTACCTCCCAACTGCAACAATTACATCGATCATGAAAATTGAACAAATTTACACGGGCTGCTTGGCTCAAGGCGCTTACTACATTCACAGCAATGGCGAAGCCGTTATCATCGATCCACTGAGAGAAATCGATTCTTACCTCCAGCGAGCAAAAACCGATGGGGTTAAGATTAAATACGTGCTCGAAACACATTTCCATGCGGACTTCGTCAGCGGACACGTGACGCTCGCCCAAGAATCAGGAGCTACCATTGTTTACGGTCCAAATGCCAATCCTACATTCGACGCTCACATCGCCGAAGACGGAGAAATCTTGCGGATTGGTAACGCAACCATTCAGGTCATGCACACGCCGGGACATACCATGGAAAGCACCACGTACCTGTTGCGAGATGAGAATGAAAAGGACGTGGCTATTTTCACAGGCGACACTTTATTTCTAGGCGATGTTGGCCGTCCAGATTTAGCCCAAAAAGCCGCAACCATGACGCAAGAAGAATTAGCTGGCATCTCCTTTGATAGCCTTCGCACGAAGATTATGCCGTTGGCCGATGATGTGATTGTCTATCCTGGACACGGCGCCGGATCTGCTTGCGGCAAGAACATGATGAAAGAAACCGTGGATACGTTGGGCAATCAAAAAGCCATGAATTACGCGTTGCGCGCAGACATGACACGAGACGAATTCATCGCGGAAGTCACCAATGGCCTAATGCCGCCGCCTGCATACTTCCCTTTAAATGTCAAATTGAACAAAGAAGGCTATCGGCCCATACAGGAAGTACTCAATCAAGGACTTCGCCCCCTCTCACCTGCAGAATTTGAAGCGGTCGCAAATGAAACCGAGGCGTTGATATTGGACGTCCGTGATCCCCAAGACTTTGAGGAAGGGCATATTCCCAATAGCATCTTCATCGGCATCAATGGCAACTTTGCACCCTGGGTAGGTGAGCTCATTATCGACATCACCAAAAACATCATCCTGATTGCTCCTGAAGGCAGAGAGGAAGAGGTTGTGACACGGTTGTCTCGGGTCGGATTCGATAACACCTTGGGCTACTTGAACGGAGGTTTGGCAGCTTGGCGAGCAGAAGGCAAGGAAGTCGGAACCGTCACTTCCATTGCCGCGAAGCAATTGACATCCCAGTACAGCGAAATCCAACAACGAATCTTTGATGTTCGCAAATCCGGAGAATACCTCAGCGAGCACATTGAGAATGCACATCATACGCCACTCAGCAGCATCAATGACCACCTTGCAGAATTTCCTCAAAGTGACGCGTTCTACTTGCATTGCGCCAGTGGCTACAGATCGATGGTGGCTGCATCGATTCTCAAGGCTCGTGGAATCCATAACCTGGTCAATGTGCGAGGCGGCTGGGAGGCCATCGCTGCAACGTCCATACCCAAAACAGACTTTGTGTGTCCGACTACGTTGAACTGAATCGACACATCTTTTGTGGTACTTCCCGTGTGGCATTTTTTTTAGCGTAAAAGCAATAAAATTCACGCACGTACCGTACTATATTCAATGAAACGTAAAATGATACCCGAGCCGTGGCGGATGGGCATGTCCTTGGCCATGATCATTGGAATCTTGGGATTGACCGCAGGCACCTTCGCTCCCTCGCCTCATGAGACGAATTCTGTGCACCCTCAAGAGGACATCGACAAAGCACTGCGTGTCCACAACGAAGTAAGAAAAGCAGTTGGTACGCCGCCACTCAGCTGGTCCAGCCAATTGGCGAAGGAAGCAACGGCATATGCTGCTGAATTGGTTCGAAAAGGACGACTTGTGCACTCCGATACCGATGAGGGAGAAAACCTCTATTGGTACAGCGGCACCCATGCAAATCCTTTGTTTGAAGCCAGCACGTCTTGGGCAAGTGAAATCGAGGATTACCGCAGAGAGCGCTGCTGTGGGAACCAATTCTCACAAACTGGCCATTACACTCAAATGATTTGGAGCACAACAACGCACGTCGGCATTGGCTATGCAATTACACCAAGTGGTCAAACCTACGTGGTCGCTCGATACAACCCGCCGGGCAACTGGAGGGGAGTTTACCC
>DBBR01000084.1 GCA_002292325.1 Flavobacteriales bacterium UBA979
AAAGCGGGCGCAAATGTACTGTGGCTTTTGGGAAATACAACCAACGAATCGAGGAATAATTCAATCTTTTTTTTGGAGCAGCCAGCGGGCATCTTCAATTAGCTGATTAATAGACGATTCGCTGGTTCCATCATAGAAGCCTCGCAACCGGCCCAAGCGATCAACGAGGACAATGTTCTCCGTGTGCACAAAATCTTGCAGTCCTCCGTCCCCTCCTTGAGCTTCGTCATAACAGGCAAAATAGCTCTTGCGCGCCAACCTGTATATTTCTTTTTTGGATCCCGTTAGAAACCACCAACGACGATCTTCTGCATTCATCTTCTTGGCGTAAGCACTTAGTACTTCTGGAGTGTCTGCAACAGGTGTTACACTGTGACTGAGAATTCGCCAGCTGTCGTGGGAATTTAATTCGGTCGGCACCCGGGTCAAATTCGAAGTCATAATGGGACAAATGGTAGCGCATCGACTGAAGAAAAAGTCGACGATTAAAACCTCTCCTTCTACATCGTTCAATGAAACCGTATCTCCGAGGTGGTTTACCAGTTCAAAGTCCGAAATGCGATGATTCTCATCTTCCCAAGCGACAGGGTCAACCAAAGCCGGGTTCAGTTGACTTGGCTGGTAAATGGGTAAAACGTGGGTAGGAGCCAAAATAAATGCGCCGATTGCGACAGAAATCGCGAACACCGAAGCCAACCAAAACCAGGGTGATTTCACAATTCGCTTCATTCCAATGAATTTTCGAGGTAGCACCACTCACCATTGATGCAGGTTCCGAATATCCGCGAACCCAACACATCCTTTGGAGCGATTTCGAGCCAATTGCGGTCAACCCAAACAAAGTCTGCCTTTTTCCCCGTCTCGATGGTTCCTAAGTCCGCTTCCTGAAATTGGGCCATACCTACCCATTGGGTCATCCCGCGCATTGCTTGTTCAGGGGTCAAGGCATTTTCCGACTGAAAGCCACCCTCAGGATATCCTGAGGCGTCTACTCGAGCTACAGCTGATACAAAGGTCTTTCTTGGATCGATGTCTTCCACGGGGAAATCGGTGCCCAACGTAAGCATCCCAATNNAGCCTCTCTCCCGCCCAATACATATCACTGGTCGCATGCGTCGGTTGAACAGATGGGATAATGCTATGTGCAGCAAACCGTTCTACATCCTCTCTGGACACCACTTGGGCATGCTCGATTCGCCAACGTCGATCGTTGGTCCCTTGAAGCAGTTTCCCGTAAGCATCCAACACAAGTTGAACAGCCGAATCGCCAATGCAATGTGTCGCCGCTTGCAAACCATTTTGATGAAGGGTCTCCAGCTGACTGCGATACAGTTCCATTTCTTGAGTGGCCAAGCCATACCAATTTGGCCGATCGGAATAAGGAGCACGCAATAAAGCACCGCGCGACCCCAATGCACCGTCCATGTAGAATTTAACCCCGTTCACGACCAAGCGGTCTTCTACGCGCTGCCCCTCGGATACGAGCCAACTGATGTTTTCCTCAGACGCCGAAACCAGGGCATTGATACGCAATTTTAATATGCCCACATCCTGGAGCGAATCCAACCGCTCGATATCCCCCGGTGACAGTCCTGCGTCGGTGACACCCACGATCCCCATTTTCAATAAATTCGATTGGGCTGTTTTTAAGGCTTCCAATCGCTTGGCATTTGAATGCTTCGGCACATGTTGATGAACCAGTTCGCACGCGCGATCGATGAGAACACCGGATGGCATCCCATCTTCATCGCGCACGATTTCACCGCCTTCTACCTGGCGAGCTCGGGCATCAAAAAGACCAGCTCGGCGGAGTGCCTCGGCATTGGCAATAACAGCATGTCCATCGATCCGTTCCAAAACAACCGGTTGATTTGGAAATAAGCTATCCAAGAGGCTGCGATCGGGAAAATCTTGTGTAAGCCAATCGTTTTGATCCCAGCCTCTGCCCACGGCCCACTCGCTTGGCCACGTCAGCTGCTGCTCCTGCAACCGCTTGACGGCCTCCTCCCAGGATTTGGTACCGACTAAATTTGCTTCCAGCAGTCCATCTGCATATCCAACAAAATGGGCGTGCCCGTCCATCAATCCCGGCATTAAAATACCGCTTCGCAAATCCATGTACTCCGACGCCCTGTACTTATTTAGTATGGCACGATCAGCACCTAAATCAATGATTCGGCCATCACGCACCGCAAGCGCTTGTGCACGGTTATTTTGAAAATCCAGGGTCAGGATGTTCCCGTTGTGCACGATTAAGTCAACAGACTCAGATTTAAAACCGCACCCCAAGCTGCCCAGCACGGCAACGCAAGCAATCGTCAAAATAATTCTCATGATTTATGGAAGTGATATGCACTTGCCTGTGCGGCGGGCATGATTAAAAGATCCTGAATGCTCACGTGAGGAGGACGCGTCGCAATGTAAAGCACCGAATCGGCAACATCATCGGCCGTAAGCGGTTCAAAACCGTGGTAAACTGAGGCCGCGGCCGCTGCATCTCCTTTGAATCGGACCAAGCTAAATTCAGTGTCTGCAGCTCCCGGCGCTACCTGGGCCACTTGAATTCCACGGGGCAATAAATCCATCCGCATCGCATGCGTCAAACCATCCACGGCAAATTTCGAAGCGTTGTAAACGGCACCGCCGGGATAGGGCTGCCTGCCTGCGACACTGCCAATGTTAATGATCCGAGCTCCTTGCTTCATCCGAGGAGTCAACTCGCGTGTTACGTGCAACAGGCCTTTCACATTGGTGTCAATCATCCGATTCCAATCGTCATAAATCCCCTCATCCACTGGCCCTTTGCCTACCGCCAACCCGGCATTGTTGACCAGGACCTGCGGAATTTGGATGTCGGTTAAGCTGCCTATGGCTTCATGCGTAGCATCGCAATCGCGCACATCAAAGCAAAGGGTTTTGATCACAGAGCTCCCTAAATGATCTCGAATTTGCTCAAGTCGGTCGGCCCTTCGGCCGGTCAATACCAATTGAAAACCTACAGCTGCAGCTTGCTTGGCAATGGCCTCTCCAAATCCCGAAGTGGCTCCGGTAATGAACATCGTACCCCGGTTGTTTTGTCTTTCGTGATTTTTCATTTCTCTTTGTTCCTCAAAGGTACATTCACAAATTTCTCTACATGAAACACATCTACACTTGGCTCATGGCCGTTCTGTTGGGTTTTTCGTTTAACCAGGCGAACGCCCAAGCTACGACCCACACCATCGCTGAAATTCAAGGCGAATTATTCAGCTCACCCCTCGTCGGACAAGTCGTCACCACTTCAGGAATCGTCACTGCGAATAACGTTGCTTCGGCAACATCGGGTGTCATCGGTTACTTCGTCCAGGACGGCGCAGGCCCTTGGAACGGAATCTTCGTCTACGATAATACGCAGGCACCTGAAATTGGCGACGAAGTCATTATCGAAGCGGAAGTGCAGGAATATTTTGACGTCACTGAACTCGGGAATGTCAGTTATTATTCTGCGGTTAGCACCGGCAACGACTTGCCTTCACCCTCCATTGTTTCCAGCGGCGAACTTGCCAGCAGTGAGGCGTACGAAGGGTGCCTGGTCCAGGTGGTCAATGCGGTTTGTACAAACCCTGACGCCGATTATGGTGAAGCACTTTTCGACGATGGCAGCGGTGAAGTTAAAACCAACGACTACATGTACTTACCCGAAACGGGTTGGGTGCTCGATGAAACGTACTCCATAACGGGGTGCATTCACTACACGTTCGAGGAATATAAACTTGAACCACGTTTTGCTGAAGACATCATCACCGGCTTCATCAATGGGGTTACTGAATGGTTGCCTGCACAATCATTGACCATTTATCCCAATCCTGCCCAAGACGTCATTCGCATGGATACGAACGAACCCGGCCAGTTGACGGTCCTGGATGCCATGGGGCGAACGGCCATGCAATTGACCATTCAAGGCTCCATCCCTACCGTTGATGTGAGTGCATTGTCGCCGGGCGTTTATAGCGTTCAGTGGCTTACGAAAACGAAGAAAGCAAACACCAAACTCAGCATTCAGTAATCGCTGAATCCATGATTGAGAAAACGGTTCCGTTGCACGGGACCGTTTTTTTATGCCTTCGTTTCTGGCTCAGGGGCTTTCTCGCCGGTACCTTCATACAAATCCCACCCCATCCATCGGCATTCCATCGCACCATTGAAGCACTTGATCCGGCGCTTAATTTTAAGTCCGACTTGCTTCATTCCTTCCACATCAGAAGAAATAATCCAAGCTGAAAACCCCGGCCAATTTGATTTAAATGCATCCCCCACTTTGCCATAGAATGCTGGCGCATCTTCCAATGGCATCCGCTCTCCGTATGGTGGATTCAAAACCACAATCCCTTCATCTGTTTGCGGTTTGAGTCTGAAAAAATCGGACCGGCCCAATTCAACTTGGTCTTCGAGCTCCATGGTTGTCAATGCCTGCCGAGTCTGAGAAATCGCCGCGAAATCACGGTCTGACGCAAAAATCTGGGTCTCGATAGGCTCTCGGCTCTCTTTGAGTTCATCGCGAACCGACCACCACTCGTCTTCATCGTATCCACGCCAATCCATGAAAGCAAATTTGCGTCGATGCCATTGGATGGGAAAACCATCCGCCCAAAGCGCTGCCTCGACAGAAAACGTACCCGAACCGCACATGGGATCGTACAGCGGAATCCCTGGTTTCCAGCCTGCATGAGCAAGCAAACCAGCGGCCAACACTTCGTTCAGTGGTGCTTTTGCTCCTGCAGGCCGGTAGCCGCGTCGACTGAGTGGTCTGCCCGCCGCATCCAACGAAATGGTGACGGTTGTATGCGCAATGTGGAGGTGAATCCTGAGATCAGGATCTTCTCGGTTGATGCCCGGTCGAAGTCCCGAAAATTCTCGAAAATGATCGACAACGGCATCTTTCAATCGCAGCATAGCAAATTGCGAGTGAGTGAAAACACCGGAATGGACGGTCACGTCAATGGCAAATGAAGATTGTGCCGTCATGATTGCCCCCCAATCCCATCGCTTCGCTTCATCATACAGGGCGTCTGGATTTTGAGCGTCAAAC
This sequence comes from Flavobacteriales bacterium UBA979, assembly GCA_002292325.1. Lineage (GTDB taxonomy): Bacteria > Bacteroidota > Bacteroidia > Flavobacteriales_D > Sanyastnellaceae > UA16. The sequence continues at coordinate 5,069 of DBBR01000084.1, forward strand.
GTCAAAACGGGTCTCAGCACTGTTAGGGCAAACCGGCTGCACAAGCACACCCGAAACAACGTTGCCATATCTGCTTGGAATTCAACCCCTCGCTTGGCTTGCTCAACCTGCATTCCCCCCAGCGAAATCAGCTCCTTTTCTAAGAAACCTTCAAACCCAGCAAGGGTTTTTACGAAATACAGCGGCAAAGCAGGTGCATCGCTATGATCTGATCTGATTTCCGATTCCGAGTTCATCCTCCTTTCCTTTTAATTTTAAATCCCTGGTGCTCGAGGGTCTCGATTACCTTTTCACGGTGATCACCCTGAACCAAAATGACCCCTTCTTTTACGGCACCACCTGCACCGCATTGCGTTTTTAATGCTTTACCCAATTGCATAAGCTCCATTCCAGAACCCATAAATCCTTCTACCATCGTAACCGGTTTACCTGCACGCTGCTTGCGATCCAAACTCACATACAGCGTCTGTTCATGGGCGGGAAGCTCATTTACCACATCGCCTTCTGAACTTGTCGGCTCCCAGCCTGGTTGGGTGCTGAACACCATTCCATCGCCTGTAGATCGGACTCGTCGATTGGTTTTGCGCTTTGCCATAGCGTCGCGAAGGTACTCGATGCGGACTGAAGCGCGATTTATTATTTGCCATTCAATGAGAACTTTTGTAACTTAATAGGATGATGCACAAATACATCCTTGGCGTTCTTTTCGCGGTGGCGTTCGGCGTCTCAGGGACCGCATACGCTCAAGGGAACTGCACTTCAATGGACTTGGAGTACATCTGCCAAAACACTGAGTTTGTGCAAGGTGTCGCGGCGGATTGCGGCCTTGCTTGCTTATCGGAGGGGGAGGAGTGTTTGGAAGCTTGCATGATCGAACAGCTTGAATTGTCTTTGCCGTGCATTGATTGCTTCGGAGAACAAGTAATTTGCGTTGTCGAAAATTGCTACTTCGCGTGCGCTTTTGGATCCGATGAGGCCTGTGCAGAATGTGCGCTGCAAAATTGCGAAGCTGGTTTCAATGAATGCGCTGGAATCGAAGACTCCGATGCGGACACGTGGACAAACCTCTGCGATTGCAACGATAACAATCCTGTTATTTATCCGGGTGCAGAAGGCACCGGTCAGGGATTTGACAATGATTGCAATGGGATTGTGGCTCCAAATGAGTGCACCACGTGTGTGGCCGACATGAACAATGACCAGATCATAGGAACGGCCGACTTGCTCATTTTTCTTGGAACTTTTGATTGCACGGATAACTGCCTGACTGAAGCAGACTTTAACGAGGACGGGGTCGTTGGCGCCTCTGATTTATTGACGTTTTTGTCTGAATTTGGATTGTTCTGCTGTCCATGAGCCAACCCTCCAGCACGCCCCATCAACTGGACGATGAATTGCTCCAATACGCGGTTCGAAACAGCACGGAAGAAGACGCGATCCTCTCGGCTTTGAGGAAACGCACATGGCAAAAAGTACTCACCCCGCAAATGCTGAGCGACCCTATTCAAGGTAAATTCCTTCAGAATTTAAGTCGCATGGTGCGTCCGAAACGCATTTTGGAATTGGGGACGTACACAGGATATTCGACCATCTGCATGGCCTCAGGACTTCTGGCTGACGGGGTCATCGATACCATAGAACCCAACGATGAGTTGAATTCGATTCAGGATGAGTTCTGGAAAGAAGCCGGTATTGCAGAGCATGTAAATCGCTACAACGCGGAAGCACTTCATGTACTGCCCGAACTTTCCGGACTTTATGATATCATTTGGATTGACGCCGATAAGCCGCGCACTCAATTGTATGTCGAAGCCTGTCTACCTCTTTTACGTCAAGGTGGTTGGTTGCTTGTTGACAATGTTTTGTGGTGGGGCAAAGTACTCCCGAGCCATACAGAACCCGATGCCACGGCGGAAACCATGCGCACCATGGCTTCTTGGTTGGCACGTCGACAAGATATACGCACCACGTTGCTTCCGATTCGTGATGGAATTTTGATGGCCGAAAAAGTCGACAGCAAGAATTAAAGAGTCCTCGAATCCACTTATTTACTCAATACCTCGGCAACGGCATCCGCTGCCTCCTTGAGCAGAATCACCGACTTAACTTGGAGTCCCGACTCGTCGATTAAACGCTTCGCCTCATCTGCATTGGTTCCTTGCAAACGCACAATAATGGGGACCTCAATGTTCCCCATGTTCCGGTAGGCATCAACTACACCCTGTGCAACACGATCGCATCGGACGATGCCGCCAAAAATGTTGACTAAAATGGCCTTCACGGCAGAATCCTTCAGGATGATTCTAAATGCTTTTTCCACTCGTGCAGCATCCGCAGTACCTCCAACATCCAAGAAGTTTGCCGGATCTCCGCCACTCAGCTTGATGATGTCCATCGTCGCCATGGCAAGCCCCGCACCGTTCACCATGCAGCCGACATTCCCATCCAACTTCACGTAATTTAATCCAGCCTCATCCGCCTCCACTTCCGTAGGGTCTTCTTCAGAGGTATCACGCATCGCAGCGTAATCCGAATGTCGGTATAGTGCATTTTCATCCAGTGAAACCTTCGAATCCACGGCAATGACACGGTCATCTGCGGTCTTCAAAACCGGATTGATTTCAAACATGGTCGCATCGCTTCCAACGTATGCATTGTAAAGGGAAACGACAAACTTGGACATCTCCTTGAATGCCTTTCCACTCAGTCCCAAATTGAATGCAATTCTGCGGGCCTGAAACCCTTGCAGACCGACCGTTGGATCGATGGATTCTTTAAAAATAAGTTCAGGCGTATCCTCTGCAACGGCTTCGATGTCCATTCCACCTTGAGGCGAGTACATAATCAGGTTGCAACCGTTTGCGCGATCAAGCAACACACTCATGTAAATTTCTTTGGGTTCGCTGTCACCAGGTCCATAAACATCCTCTGCAATCAATACTTTGGAAACCTGCTTGCCTTTTGCACTGGTTTGAGCGGTGACCAAATGGCCCCCTAAAATACCGCTTGCCTTTCCCTTGACTTCGTCCAATCCTTTGGCCAAAACCACCCCATGAGATCCCGTCTCTGTGACGGTGCCTTTGCCCCGGCCTCCCGCATGGATTTGAGCTTTGATCACAAACCAGCCCGTTCCGGTTTCCTCTGCCAATCGCACAGCTGCCGTGTGCGCCTCCTCCGGAGAATCGGCGACATAACCGTTTTGGATGGCGACACCGAAACTCTTTAAAATCGACTTCCCTTGGTACTCGTGAATGTTCATTTCAACAGATCATTTTCAAAATGCGGAGCAAAGGTAGGGAACAGACGGTGCGATTCCTTTGTAGTTTGCATCCATGAATGAAATCATGATTGAAGCCCGGGGAATCACTAAATCCTTTGGAGACCTGGAGGTCCTTCGTGGCATCGATTTGGACATTCGCCGCAACGAAATCACCGCCATCACGGGAGCATCTGGGGCTGGGAAGACAACTCTACTCCAGATATTGGGCACGCTTCATTCGCCCGATCAAGGCCAACTCCGAATAGGGGATCAACACATCGAATCACTCAAAGGAGGTGAGCTCGCTGCTTTTCGTAATCAGCGGATTGGATTCATTTTTCAGTTTCATCGTCTGCTACCCGAATTTTCCGCATTGGAAAATGTATTGATGCCGGCTTGGATATCAGGACAAGATGGAAGCAGAGAAAAAGCACGTGCAGAGCGTCTCTTGCGCGACCTTGGCCTTGGCGAGCGCATGCATCACGCACCCAACAAACTCAGTGGTGGTGAACAACAGCGGGTAGCTGCTGCCCGTGCCTTGATGAATCAACCTGATGTTGTACTCGCCGATGAGCCAACAGGAAATCTCGACTCCGGCAATGCGGACTCGATGTACGAACTCTTTGAAGAATTGCGTGACCGTGAAGGCCAAACGTTTGTGGTCGTTACCCACAATAACACCATGGCTCGTCGCGGAAATCGTACGCTCCACATGGCCGATGGTTTGATTGTTTGATCTCGACCCTTCGTCTTCCCAAAAAATCTTCGAACTGGGCATCGAATCCAAAACATTTCCTATGCATGCATAGGAAATATGTCGTACCTTGTGAGCATGAAACCGCAGGATACGATTGACTTCCATTTGCGCTGGGGTTGGACCAAACTATCCAAGCTTTATTCTGCTGAAGCGGAACGACGAGGCATTCCATTCTCTTTCGTTTTCATCCTCTTGCACACCGAGAAAAGTGGAACACCCTCCACTAAATTGGGACCCAAAATGGGCATGGAATCCACCAGCTTGTCCCGGTCCTTGCGAGGGCTTGAAACCATGGGCTGGATCGAACGACGCCCTGACCCCATGGACAAGCGAATGGTTCGAGTATACCTGACTCAAACGGGCATTGCTGCAAGGAGAGAAGCACGTGATTTAGTCATCACGGTCAATCAGCGGTTGCGCGACCTCCTTGGAGGCGATGCCGTCGACCGCTTGCTCCATGAAATAAAACGACTCAACGAAGTACTGGATCAACCGGACGTATTGATCTCTACCCAACCTCCAATCCTTGACAACAGAACCTGAACACATGAGCAGTTCACCCATCCCTTACCATCGCATCAAGAAAGTCGCCGTCCTCGGATCGGGCGTAATGGGCTCGCGCATTGCTTGCCATCTCGCCCAAACAGGCTCAGACGTATTGCTGATGGACCTCCCTTCGTCAGAAGGCCCTCGCAATGCGATTGCAGACGGACACCTCAAGTCCGCCCTTAAATCCAATCCCTCCCCCATTTACTCGAAGCGCTTTGCAAAGCGCATTGCAACAGGAAATTTTGACGATGACCTCCCAAAATTAGCCCAATGCGATTGGATCATTGAAGTCATTGTCGAGCGATTGGATATCAAGCAGCAACTCTTTGAACGCGTTGAAGAGCACCGCACTCCCGGCACGTTGATTACCTCCAACACTTCAGGTATCCCAATTGCTCAGCTCAGCGAAGGCCGATCGGAAGATTTTCAACAGCATTTTTGTGGGACACACTTCTTTAATCCCCCACGCTACTTGCCCCTTCTGGAAATCATTCCCGGACCGAATACAAGTGAGCAGGTGTTGAACTTTTTCATGGACTACGGAGAGCGGATTCTTGGGAAGCAAGCCGTACTGTGCAAAGACACGCCGGCATTTATTGCTAACCGAGTGGGTGTTTTTGCCATCCAAGCGCTCTTCCACACGGTGAGCGAAATGGGATTGAGTGTGGAGGCCGTGGACAAACTCACGGGTCCCGTCATGGGCCGTCCTAAAAGTGCAACTTTCCGCACGTGCGATGTCGTGGGATTGGATACATTGGTTCATGTCGCCAATGGCGTCGCATCGAACTGTCCAAAGGATGAGCGTCAATCCGTTTTTGCCATTCCGAGCTATGTCCAGCACTTGGTCGACAACGACATGCTAGGCTCTAAATCTGGAGCGGGATTCTACAAGAAGATCAAAAACGCTGAGGGTAAAAGTGAAATCTTGGCTCTTGACCTCAAAACATTGGAATACCGGAGCAAAGAAAAAGTCAAATTTGCCACGCTTGATCATGCCAAAGGCGTTGACAATTTAGCCCAGCGAACACAGCTGCTCTTCAATGGACAAGATGCAGCAGGAACGTTTTACCGATCCATCTTCGCTGATGTTTTTGCGTATGTAGCCAATCGCATTCCTGAAATATCCGACGAACCTTACCGAATCGATGACGCCCTGCGAGCGGGGTTTGGATGGGAACTCGGAGCTTTTGAAAGTTGGGATGCCATTGGGTTTGAGGCAGGCCTGAAAGCCATTGCTGACAAAGGCCTGACCGTACCCGCTTGGGTCACCTCCTTTCAAACGGCTGGTCACACCACCTTCTACCGCAATAGCAAAGGCGTTCGCGAATGCTGGAATCCAAACACCGAATCATTCGAGGCATTGCCGGGACAAGATTCACGCATTTCATTGGCGTGGCTTCCTGAATCTGCAACCGTGTGGTCGAATTCCGGTGTAACCCTTCAAAACCTCGGGGATGGCATTTTAAATGTCGCTTTCCATACCAAAATGAATTCCATCGGCTCAGAGGTTATTGAGGGGCTGAATAAAGCCGTTGATTTGGCCGAAGGCTCTTCCGATTGGAGGGGCATTGTCGTTTCAAACGAAGGAGCGCAGTTCAGCGCTGGTGCCAATGTGGGAATGATCTTCATGTTAGCTGTCGAACAAGAATGGGAGGAATTGGACCACGCCGTTCGCATGTTCCAAAATACCATGATGCGCATGCGGTATTCCGGAATACCGGTGGTCGCTGCGCCACATCAATTGGCCTTGGGTGGAGGCTGTGAATTGTGTTTGCATGCCGACAAGGTGATCGCTCATGCCGAGACCTATATGGGACTTGTTGAATTCGGAATCGGGGTAATCCCGGCCGGTGGGGGCACCAAGGAATTCGTCTTGCGCTTGAATGATGAATTGCATGACGGCGATATGCGCATCAACCGCCTGCGCGACCGATTCTTGACCATTGGCCAAGCCAAAGTAGCCACATCGGCGCACGAAGCATTTGAATACGGCTACCTCCGGGATGGCATCGATGAAGTGGTTGTAAACCGTCGCGACCAAATCGCTCGGGCCAAGAGAGCGGCCCTCGAATTGGCAGAAGCAGGCTACACTCAACCGATACTTCGCAAGGACATTACCGTTGCAGGACAAGAGGGTCTTGGCATCGTTTACGTCGGAGCACACAGCATGAAAAGCGGAAACTACATTTCCGAGCATGATCAGCTCATCAGCGAAAAGCTCGGGTTTGTCATGTGCGGTGGCGATCTGAGTCGCCGAACGGACGTTTCCGAGCAATACTTGCTCGACCTGGAGCGGGAAGCATTCGTCTCTCTTTGCATGCAGCGCAAAACCCTTGAACGCATGCAAAGCCTGATTCAAAAGGGTAAAATCTTAAGAAACTAAAGCCATGAACGCATACATCATAGGCGGGTACCGCTCGCCGGTTGGTAAATCCGGAAAAGGAGCATTTCGATTCGTCCGACCCGACGACTTAGGAGAGCAAGTCATTCGACGGCTATTGGCGGATTTCCCACAACTGGATAAAGAACGAATCGACGACGTCATTGTCGGCAACGCAACCCCGGAAGCAGAGCAAGGGCTCAACATGGGTCGCATGGTCAGCCTCATGGGACTGGACACCGAAAAAGTTCCCGGCATGACCGTCAACCGCTATTGTGCATCAGGACTGGAAACCATCGCTATAGCCTCGGCCAAAATCCATTCGGGTATGGCTGATTGCATTTTGGCAGGAGGAATCGAAACGATGTCGCCCATTCCATTTGGGGGGTGGCGCATCGTTCCCAACGCGCGCATCGCCAAAACAAATCCAGATTGGTACTGGGGCATGGGGCTCACCGCAGAGGCTGTTGCCAAAGATTTTAAAGTGACCCGGGATGCCCAAGATGAATTCGCATTCCACAGCCACCGTAAAGCAGCTGCTGCAATCGATGGTGGTCGGTTTGCTCCTGGCATCGCCCCCATCACCGTGAACGAAGTGTACCTCGACGAAAATGAGAAACGGCAAGAGCGACAACACATTGTGGACACGGATGAAGGCGTTCGCCGCGACACCACAACCGAAGGCCTTGCTCGACTCCGACCCGTATTTGCACAAGGAGGCACGGTCACCGCTGGAAACAGCTCACAGACTTCTGATGGGGCAGCCTTTGTACTTGTTGTCTCTGAGCGGATGCTCAAGGAACTCAATGTTGAACCCATCGCACGCCTCGCCAGTTTTCATGTCAGCGGCCTTGAACCACGTATCATGGGTGTTGGACCCATTCACGCTGTGCCGGAAGCACTGAAAAAAGCAGGACTCACAATTGGCGATATGGGAGCCTTCGAACTCAATGAAGCGTTCGCTTCTCAATCCGTGGCTGTCGTAAATGAATTGGGGCTGGACCCTCAACTTGTCAATCCCAATGGTGGAGCAATCGCTTTGGGCCATCCCTTGGGTTGCACCGGTGGCAAACTCACCGTACAACTATTGAATGAATTAAAAATGCGCCAGGCCAAATACGGCATGGTCACCATGTGCGTCGGAACTGGTCAAGGAGCCGCCGGCGTATTCGAAATGTTGAACGCATAAATCAGCGAAGTAATGTCAGACCACAACAACGCAATCCGAGGTGGCGAATTCTTAATTCGACCGACCGAAGCCAACGACATCTTCATCCCAGAAGAATGGACGGAAGAGCAATTGATGATGAAACAAATGACGCTTGATTTCGTGGAGCAACGGATTATTCCGCAGCTCGAACAAATTGAGAATCAAGAGGAAGGGCTCGTCCCTCGCCTGATGGAAGAAGCAGGAGAACTGGGATTGGTAGGAAGCTCTGTTCCAGAGGCATACGGTGGGCTCGGGTTGGATTTCAAAACAACCATGCTCATCACCGAAGCAATCGGCGGTGCGCATTCCTTCAGTGTTAGCTTCAGCGCTCACACAGGCATAGGGACACTTCCCATCTTGTACTATGGAAATGAGGAGCAGAAGCAAAAATGGATTCCAGGATTGGCTTCTGGTCAATTGAAAGGCTGCTATTGCTTGACCGAGCCGAGTGCCGGATCAGATGCCAACAGTGGGAAAACGAAAGCGCATTTGACCGAAGACGGGAAACATTACGTCATCAACGGCCAGAAGATGTGGATCACCAACGGTGGCTTTGCCGACGTTATGATTGTTTTCGCTAAAATCGATGACGACGAGGACCTCACGGCTTTCATTGTAGACGGACATGCGGACGGAATAACCAAGAATCCGGAAGAAAAGAAAATGGGCATCAAAGGGTCTTCTACCCGCCAAATCTTCTTCAATGACGTGCACATTCCCGTTGAAAATTTGCTCTACAAACGCGAACAAGGGTTTAAGATCGCCGTCAACATCTTGAACATTGGACGCATCAAACTCGGCGGTGCCGTGCTCGGCGCTGCCAAAGACGCCTGCTCGCATTCCGTGCGTTTTGCCAACGAGCGCGAGCAATTCGGACGGCCCATTTCTAAATACGGTGCCATTCGCTATAAACTCGGAGAGGGAGCAATTCGATTGTACACATTGGAATCAGCACTGTACCGGGCAACACAAAACATCGACGATGCCATCGCCTCGTTGAAGCGTGACGGCATGGAACATGGAGAGGCTACCCTCAAAGGCATAGCGGATTTCGCACCTGAATGTGCGATGATGAAGGTACTGGGGTCAGAGGTATTGGACTACGTGGTCGATGAAGCTGTTCAAATTCATGGAGGCATGGGCTACAGCGCCGAAACCCGAGCAGAATTGGCCTATCGAGATGCGCGCATCAATCGGATTTTTGAAGGCACCAACGAAATCAACCGCATGCTTACCGTGGACATGATTTTGAAAAAGGCCATGAAAGGTGAAATGGACTTGATGACACCCGCGATGGCAGTTGCCAACGAACTGACCGGCGTTCCTGACTTTTCCCCTCCTTCCGACGATCCATTCGAACGTCAGTTAAGCTATGTCGCCAATATGAAAAAAGCCATCCTCATGGTGGCGGGCTCTGCGGCACAGAAACTTATGATGAGCCTCGGAAAGGAGCAAGAGATCCTCATGAATATAGCCGACATGGCCATTTGGCTCTACACCATTGAATCGACGGTCTTGCGGGTTCAAAAATTGGCCCAAAAGTCAGGAGGGACTGATGAGCTTCAAATTGAAATGGCCATCATGGAAACTTACACCTATGAGGCCAGTGAATGGATCCACAGTGCAGGAAAAGAAGCGTTGCTTTCGTTCGCGGATGGAGATGAACTCAAGATGATGATCATGGGAATGAAACGCTTTTGTAAAACCCAAGACTTGAATACGAAAGCCGCTCGTCAATTAATTGCAGCGCACCTCATTGAGAAGAATTCGTATGCGTTGTAGATCCTTAAAGTGCACGTGAAATCTTTGTTGAAATTCTCTGCATCAGAAGCCGTTATTTCGTCACCGACCAGGTAATTTTGGAGCATGGCAAAAAAGAAGATCATGACCAAGGCTTCGGAGAATTTTCTGGAAGCATACTTGAATAACGCGAGCCCCACAGGATTTGAAAGTAGCGGACAACAGCTTTGGCTGGATTACATCCGACCCTACATCGATGAGCACTTCGTCGATACATACGGAACTGTCGTCGGCGTCATCAATCCAGATGCGCCCTACAAGGTGGTCATCGAAGCACATGCAGATGAAATCAGCTATTTCGTTCATTACATCACTTCGGATGGTTATATCTATCTGAAACGCAATGGCGGCAGCGATCACCAGATTGCTCCATCAAAACGCGTCGACATTCACACCCCCAAAGGAATCGTCAAAGGAGTCTTCGGCTGGCCGGCCATTCACACACGAACTGCCGGAAAAGAGGAAGCTCCATCGATGAAAAACATTTTTCTCGATATCGGCGCCAAGGATAAAGCTGAAGTTGAAAAAATGGGCGTTCACGTTGGCTGTGTCGTCACGTATGAAGACACCTTCATGGTGCTGAACAAGGATTGGTTCGTGGCGCGTGCACTGGACAACCGTGCCGGTGGATTCATGATTGCGGAGGTCGCCCGACTTTTGCACGAAAGCAAAACCACCTTGCCTTTTGGTCTGTACATCACCAATTCAGTGCAAGAAGAAATTGGCCTGCGAGGCGCTCAGATGATCGCTGAACGCATCTCACCTGATGTGGCCATTGTCACCGATGTGACGCATTGCACACACACGCCGATGATGAATAAAATCGAAAATGGAGACGTTGCCGCAGGGAAAGGCCCCGGCGTAACGTATGGTCCCGCCGTTCAGAATAACCTGCTTCAGCGAATCATCGATACAGCAGAAGCGGAAAAAATCCCTTTGCAACGCATGGCGGCGAGCCGTTTTACAGGAACAGACACCGATGCTTTTGCTTATTCCAATAAAGGCGTAGCCAGTGCACTGATCAGTTTACCCTTGCGCTACATGCACACCACGGTCGAAATGGTGCACCGAAATGATGTGGAAAACTGCATCAAGCTCATCCTCGCAACCCTGAAGAATATTCAACCCGGAGAGGACTTCAAATACATTCGTTAATTCGATCCCAGCAACTGGGTCACTTCACCTGCCAAGCGTGCGACCTCTTTTGTGTCGTCCGCATTTAGTTCCGTCTGGCCTTCAGTCAAACGTTGGATTCGAGTGGAATGCAATCGGGCTTCGTTCATGCGCTCCATCAGTTGCGCACCTTCACTCGCCATGCCCTGGCGATGGTGGTACAAATCGGATGCCTCCTGGACCAATCCTTTGAGTTCCGATTCATTCCATGGCTTGGATATGTACTTATAGATCTGCCCCTTATTGATGGCATCAATGACCGCATCTATATCGGCGTGACCTGTGAGCAACATGCGAACCGGATTCGGATAGTCTGGCATGATGAGTTCAAAAAATTCCACGCCACTGAGCTTTGGCATCTTTTGATCAGAAATAATCACTTCGATGGGCTGCTCACGCAGAATCCTGACTGCTTCTGTGGGTTCCGTCGTTACATGCACCTGGAAATCGCGGCGAAATGCGGCACGAAATGCGGTCAAATTATGGGCCTCGTCATCGAGGTATAGCACATTGATCATAATGGAAATCGAATTATAAATTCAGAACCTGTCCCCTCTTCAGAGTCAACTTCAACCTCTGCATTGTGATCACGGAGAATTCCCATCACAATACTCAGACCCAAGCCCGTCCCCTCACCGACAGGTTTGGTTGTAAAAAATGGATCGAAAATTTGAGATTTAACACCCTCCGACATTCCCACCCCACTGTCCTTAACACGCACCTCAATCCACGACTGACCAATGCTTTCAGATAGAGCCGTTGTAATGATGACCTCGTTATCATCTACCTCTCGATCTGGACCTTCCATGGATTGGGCTGCATTGGTAATGATGTTCATGAAAACTTGATTCAGCCGTCCAGGCTGGCACATGACCATCGGCAAATCTTCCGCCAGGTGACATTGCACAGTTGCGAGATCTTTGAGGTTACTGCGCAGCACAATCAAGGTGGACTCAATCAATTCATTGACCTGTGCTTGAATGAAATTGTCTCCGTCCATGCGACTGAATATTCGGAGGCCTTTCACAATCTCTGAAGTGCGCATCGTACCGTCCTCGATGCCATTTAGCAACTCTTCAATCTCACGCTGCGTGAAATCGACATCCAATTGGGCCAGTTTTGCTTGAAGCGCATTGACTTTTGAGCCAATGTCATCCATCCCAGGCTCCAATGCTTTCACTGCATTGACGACTTCATTGAGGTCTTCGAAATCGCGCCTCAGAGACTGCGCGCTGGATGAGACAAAATTAATGGGGTTGTTCAACTCATGCGCTATCCCTGCCGTGAGCTGACCAATGGATGCTAATTTTTCACTTTGCACCAATTGCTGCTGAGCCGACTGCAATTCTTCGAGCGTTGTGCGCATGGTTGAATTCATTTCTTCCAGGTCGACCGTTCGATTTTTCACGCGCTCTTCCAAAACATTATTTTGCTCGCGGACCATTCGCTCATTCAACTGGGAGATGCGCAATTGTTCTTCCCGCGCTACGGCACTCTCTTTTTTCAATTGATTAATTCGGCTGGCGAGGGCTAAACTCAGCAAAACCAATTCAATGGCGCTGCCCAATGGAAGGGCAAAAAACGTCCACGCATTGTATGGAATCACACCCGTATCCTTCAAAACGAACACCAATACAGCGATAATAAAAATGGTAAAGGCCAGCAAAAAATACTTGGCCGGTGCGTACCCCTTTCTCATCGTAATGATGGATCCGGGGATGCAAAATAAAATTGCAGCAGCACAAAAGTTGATGACGTTATAACTCCAAACCAACTGTCCGAAAATTGCCAAAACAAAGGCAACGAGGTAAATGACAAAATAGAAATTTAGCAATTTATGAAGCCACGGTACATAGCGGCTTAACCTCAAGAAATTCTGAACAAAGACAATGGTTGTGAGTCCACTGAATACCCCAAAGAAATGCGTGATTCTCAAGTTCAACCAAGGCAATGCTTGGATTTGAAGGTGAGAGGCGTAACCATTCAAAACGAGCTGGGTGCCACCCACCATTAAGATAAAGAGCGAATATTCAAGGTAACTCCGGTCTCCAACGCTGAAGAACAAAAATAAATTATACAGGAGCATGACCAGAATCACACCAAAGTACGCGGCAAAGAGAACGTCACGTTGGTGCGAATCGCCGATGATCTCACGGGGGCCTGCAATCCGGATGGGAAGCAACATCGGCTTGCCGGATTTCAATCGAAATAGCGCGGTCATTTCATCGCATTCCGTCAATGGAATGGGAAACGTTGGATAAGTTCCCAAGGAGGACTCTGACTGACTCGTTGCAATCCCACCCCGTTCGAATGAAGCCACAACCTTTTCATCGCAAATCATGTAGCCTGTCAGTTCATCAATCCCTGCATTCTGGATTTCGATGAGCATGCCGTTCTCAGTTCGGGAATCCAAAATGATTCGAATCCATTTGACCTCATCGCTTAATCCCAAATTAGGCACACGTTCAACATGGGCATTCCAATTATCTGAAAGCGCCACGGACTCCACCCCCATCAATTCAGGCTGCAGCGATTGTTCGAGGGATTCAACGCGGGTTCCGATAAATTCTTGGGCTCCGCTCGTCGAAACGAATGCAAAACACACCCCGATCCAAACGGCGCGGATTCCTTGTATTCGCATACCCCAGGCCATCACACGTCCAGGCTAAACCTGAGTTTCAATTCGCCCTTCGGACCGTGCACTGAATGGGACATCCCCTCGGGATCTTGCCAGATCCCTTCCAGTAAGGTTCTCACGCGGTCTTCGACTGCGCTCAGCTGGTCGGGAAACGTATATCTGGCAATCGTTGCACGTAGCTTTGGGGTGGGATACGTGAAAAAACCATCCTCTCCTATCCCCTCTTCTGTATAAAATGCCAACGGTCTTTGCATCCGACGTGTCACCGGTGAGGTCAAAGCGAAGAGGTGTCGACCGCCTACCATAGTCAAGGTGGCCATGGCTGCCTGAATCAGAAAGGTCGCCTCTACCCCCATGCCTGCCAGCTCAATGCTATTCCACATTCCACCCAATTCAAAAGCTCCCTCTTCCACATAGGGCTTCATGTGCTCCGACAAGCGGGGATCCTGTCCTCCAACCGCCTGCATCAAGGGAAGCTCACTTACTTGTTTTGCTCCGTGCATGCGTGCACCTCCGAGAACGCGCTCCACTCTTCCATCAATGCCTGAACCCAAACCCACAGCCGCGATCACAATAATCTGTGGGTTTCCAATCCAGTCACGATTGAAAGTCGTCAGCTGTTTGATTCCGTACGCTTTCAATACGGCTTGATGCCCGTCCACTAATTCATGGCACATATCTGGGTGACGATCTGCACGAAACACGCGCACTTCCGCTTCCGAAATGCGTTCGGCCTGTCGGGTGCGATCAATTGACGGATTCAATGAACTGCTCATTCCATTCCAAATAGTGGCGGGCATCCGAAACGGACTCGCCGAGAAAAATTTTACGAATTACTTGGGCTGCGTGCGCCCCACCTCCTGCAACATCAGAGTACAATTGGGGCCATCCCACCAAACTCTTGCCCACTTGCTGTAAACTTTCAACACCACGCGCCGATGCCTCAGCAACGTCTATGAAAGCATCAAAATAAGCTGGAGACCATTCCGCTGCACTGCGCATTTCTTGCAATAACTCATCAGAAATTCGACCGTGCAAGTACGCTTGACCTGGATGGTCATACCGTTCAATATCAAGCATTCCACGATCAGAAGTTTCCATGATGAGGGGAACGCCTTTTTCTTTTGCATGCCAACGCAAATTCGCCTTTGCTTGGACCTGATCACACGCATCGACCACACAATCAAGTTCGGTAAAAAACTCCTTTGCATTTTCGGATGTGAAGCCCTCTGAAACCAATTCGATCTCGAGGAAGGGATCTACCTCCGCAATGGCCCTTGCCACGGCAACGGTTTTGGGGACACCGAGATGGTGAACTCCTGTTTGAATCCGATTCAAATTAGACAATTCCAACGTGTCAAAATCGGCGAGTTTCAAACGGCCACAAATGCGTTCCATCGCCAACGTCATGGCCAATGCACTGCCCACAGAGAGACCTACGATCCCGACGGTCTTGGCACTCAACTCTTGTTGTTCCTCCTGATTGATCTTGTTGCGATTCCGATTGGTACGGACCTCGACGAATGCCGCTTCGGGCAGTAACCGAACCCAAGTCTCTCGCCAGGGGTACCAGGTCCAAACCCCATAACCATCCCATCCATCAGAGCCAATTTCTCGGCGGATTTCTGACGCCAATTTTTCAGGCTGTGCTTTCAACTTGGGCTGTCGAGTAATCAGTAATTCAGCCACTTGCTCTTCCAAAGAGTCGACAACGTGGGCATTCGAAATGGATTGTTTTCGCTCCTGAAAATCCCGCCGATGAATTGGAGAATCCAACCGGAAGATTTCAGGGCGTGTTTCGTATGGTGCGGGTGCAGAGCTCATTCCGTTTAACGGCTCAAGTTCGCGGGAATCCCTTGTGACTTGACTGCTCCGCTCAGATCTTTTGAACACGCTCGATGTGAGAATCTGCAACCTTCTGAGCGATTCAACGTAACACATGCAACACCCTCATGACAACGGATGACTCCCTTTAATTCGACCCCCATTGTTTGGATAGCCTATGCAAATGACGCCGAAGCTCAGAGCATCATGGAGCGCATCCGTGATTTTTCAGATCCTCGCTTGATCGATCCAGTTGATTTAAGTGAACCCGATTTTTTGTTATCTGTCGGCAACCACCAATCGAGTTGGCTGCTGATTGACGAGGACTTTTCTCCGCTCAAACCATTGCAGACCATAGGGAGGAAAGCGAGTGAAGCACATGAGTTCTTTCGGTGTATGCTTGTCGGTGGAACGAACATCGAAGATTGGCCTCAAGGTTCGATTCAGATGGACACCAATACCCTTTCGACAACCATTATTGATCGGTTGCGAAACGAATCCAACGTACTCCGAATGATGAGCAGTCGAGTACGCCACGTGCGACGACTTCAGAATCGTTCATAACCCTTGCGGAACCCATATTATTTGCCCTGGTAAATCTTCACATGGCCCCGGGCCAGAGTGTTTGCCATTTCTCGAATGGGCTGAAGTGCCGCTTGGGTCTCAAGAGAAACTTCCTCCTTCTTCATTTTAAGAACCAACCAACCATAAAGGGCGGTAAGCATCGTTTCTGTCGGGTGACGCAGTCCTGTAGACATTTTATTTTCTTCAAACTCCCGCAGCACCGGTTGTGCTGTTTCAAATGAACTGACATACACCTCATCTTCCATTGGCCCCGTGAGTAAGTCATGCAACAAAGCCAATTCGGTTTGTACCTCAAGAACATCCGAAACGTGGCCTTTTTCTTCCAAATGCTCGGCTTTCATTTTTTGAGATAAAGCCATCAACCATTCGAAGTCAGGCGTCTCCTGCCCTTGAAACATGGAACGAATCATTTCATCTGAAAACTGCGTTGCACGCACCACATCTTCCATCTGCCATACATACAAGACGTATTCGACAATGTGAGCCTGTTTTTTGGATGTTGCCGTATTGCTCATTCGTTTGTTTCCTCTTCCGTTGACTTCAATTCAGGTTGCGCTTCTGAATGACGTACGTTCAAAAACGCTAACAGCTCTGCAGTCACATCATAGGATGGTGCGCCGTAAAGCACTCCTTCTCCAGAAAGCCCCCAATTCAGTACAACATCTAACCCGTTTTGCGCTGCAAAAATAGCCACTTCGGCGCCTAATTTTGTGGCAACTTGAGTTTGCAAATCATTTTCCATTTGCATCAATTGCGTTTGAGATCGATTCTGAATTTCTGCCATTTCTGCCTCAATTTCATACAATCGATTTTGGGCAATCTGGATTTCATCCATGCCCACTCCAGGACCGTTGGCATAGCTAATCAATTCCTGTGCTTCCTCCTGAAGCGGAATTGCGGCTCGTTCCAGGGCAAGTTGTGATTGCTGAACGGCCTTGAACAGCTCCTGCTCCTGGTCTTGGATGAACGCATAGCTCGCCTGAATGGAGTCACCATGCACAAACGCTACTGTGGCGGCCGCACCACTTTCGAGGGCTGGTGAAAGTTTGGCGCCTCCAACATCCAGGGTTACGAATGTTAGTGCGGCTAACCAGCCGGCCAAAACCGTCATCAACACAATGTTCATTTGCTTACTCATCGCTCGTTTTTTAGTCTGTTTCTTGAGAAGAAGCACTTTGCTGATATGATTGTCGCATTTCAACAAAAATTCTAAGCACTTGATCTGCCATGGCAATCCCCCTGCGCTCTACATCGGACAATGTGCATTCGCTGTCTGCAAATTTATATACCTGCTCAAATCGGTCCAACTCATACCGCAATTGAAACTTCTCATTCCAATGGTTGATGGTAATTCGCATCAAGGAGTGGGGAATGTGCGCTATCGTTCGCATCGATTCACTTAATTTGAACGCGAAGATAGCCTTCCACCCATGGAAAAAAACCACACTTGGCCTCCGACCCTGCCTCATTTATTGAAGGCGTGCACATCTCCGACGGAAAATGAACTGGTTTGGGCCGTCGGAAGCCCGCCCATGATAGAAGGTCAAGCCATCGGAATTGAACGTCACTTAAACGGCGAATTCTTTGAAGATGCGCGACAAGACCTCGATCGCTGGGTCCATGATGAGAAACGATTGCCGCTGGCTGAGTTGGATGTGCTCGGATCAAAGACCATGCGCCTGGGGCACCGATTTGAGCGGTTAATCCAAAGGTGGTTTCAAGAGCATCCGGAATGGACCGTCCATGCAAAGAATGAGGTGGTGCAATTGGGCAAACAAACTGTGGGTGAAATCGACCTTCTCGCTGAACGCAACGGAAAGTGGACCCACTTTGAATTAGCGTGTAAATTTTATCTGAACGCAAATCGTTCGTCCACTTGGTCGAGTTGGATTGGGTTGGACCCCACAGATTCTCTTGAACGAAAATTGATCAAATTTGATCGTCAGCTTGCACTCACTCAGCTCGAAAAGGTTCAGCCCTGGCTTGCAGAACGCGATTGGCAAGTAGATGCTCATCATATTTGGCTAAAAGGTTGGTTTTTTCAGCATTTTCGGGATCTCGCTCATCCAGTGCTACCGCATCATCATGCCCTTCATTGTTGTGTAGGTTGGTGGTCTCATCTCAAAGATTGGCCCACCATCTGGAGTCCATCGTCCTCTTGGATTGCCCTACAACCTGCACATTGGTTGCGAACTCAACACCGCACTGGAGACATCACATTGCTAATCCGCGCAAATGATGTGAAAGAACTGTTGGCTGATCGGCGCGCATTAATGGTAGCTCAAGCCGAATGGGATGGATCCGATTGGGTGGAAACATCTCGAGGGGTCCTTGTGCAAAATAAGTGGCCTAAGGAATAACGACCTCATGTTGAATTCTATCCAATCGTGCCGTTTGTAAATGAATATTGCAATTGAATATTGCAGGGCCATTTTCAGCCTCTTTAAACAAAAGAGGGGGGTCATCGTCTTATAAACACACCATGTTGAAACGAACACCTTCACCTTTGACCCCAGCGACCGCAATTAGTATGTGGTGCCTTATCGCCAGTGGCCTATTGAACAGCGCTTGGGGCCAACGACCCGGTGGACCGCCTTCCAGTCGAGAAAAACTTCCGGCGATTTGCAGTGTTCTTGGCACCGTCGCAGATGCCTCCAATGGACAAGGCATTCCATTCGCGTCAATCGCCTTGATTAATCTGCGAGACAGCTCCATAACATCCGGGCAATTAGCCGATGAAACGGGAGTATTTGAACTCTTGGAACTTCCCATGGGACGCTATTCGCTGCAGGTCAATTTCATGGGATACGAAAAGTTCACCTCTGAGCCATTTATGTTGAAACAGCGGACGAATAGTGTGCGCGATATGGGAACCATCCTCCTCAACTCCAAGGTCAACGAACTTCAAGAAGCAGTGGTCATAGAAGAAGCAAGCTCCCTTGAGATGTTGATCGATCGGCGGGTATTCCGGGTCGGAAATGACCTATCTGCTGCAGGGGGAACAGCGAGTGAACTGCTTGTAAATGTTCCATCCGTAACAGTGGATATCGATGGAAACGTCTCACTCAGGGGGTCATCTCAAGTCCAAATTCTCATCGACGGTCGGCCCTCAGGATTGACCGGTGCTTCGCAAAATGCATTCTTGGAACAAATTCCTGCCAGTTCCATCGACCGGGTTGAGGTCATCACAAATCCATCAGCCAAATATGATCCAGATGGCATGGCGGGTATTTTGAATATCATCCTCAAAAAGAACAAACTTCAGGGGTTTCATGGACAGGCGCAAGCAACTCCAGGGACAGGAGACAATCACAACGCATCATTGTCCTTGAACTACAAAAGCGAGAAGTTTTCTGTTTTTAGCAGCGGAAGTTGGAATTACCGCGATCAATTTCGGGAAGGCGAAACCCGACGTATTTTGATCGGCTCAGACAGCACATCGGTCACGAACCAAAATAGAGGCGGGGGCCGCAAGCGTACGAGCTTAAGTGGCCGAGTTGGAATGGAGTGGTATCCCTCCAAATCAGAGGTCATCTCGTGGAACGTCAACGTGAACGAAAATGAAAGTGATAACCTCAATCAAATCGAAAATTCAGAGGAGTGGGATACAGAAACCGTTTTTTCCACTGAACGTCTTGCAGTCGAAAAATCCAAGGGATCGGGATGGGATTTGGACGGAAGCTATCGCAAGGAATTTGACAACAATCCCTCCCACTTTCTTTACGCCCAAGTCAGGCATTCAAATTCGATGTCCACATCCGATGAATACATTGAAGAAATGGCCACGTCTGGGTTTTCCGTTCGCGATACCAACCTGCAGGTCAATGGGTCAACCCGGACCGTAGCACAACTCGATTTCGAAAAACCCCTTGCCCATGATGGCAAGTTGGAGTGGGGCTGGAAATCAAACTTCTCTTTCAAAGAAGATGGATTTACCTACCTCGCCGCTGACTCCGCTGAATGGATTCAAGGCCTGTACAATCCCATCGACCCCCAACGCCGATCATTTGATTTCGATTACCGGGAAGATGTGCACGCCATCTACTCCACCTATGGCAGGAAGTTTGGAGTCTGGGGCATTCAAGGAGGATTGCGATTGGAACAGGTTTTTACCTCTGCTGAGTGGGAAAAGGATCAGTCGTTTACAAACGACTATTTCTCAGCATATCCTTCGTTCAATCTATCCAAGCAGCGCAGCGATGAAGTCAGTTGGATTGCCAGTTACAGTCGAAGGGTTAATCGACCGCGTGGAAGGTCCGTTTCGCCATTCATCGACGACAGCGACAGCCGAAATATCCGAACAGGGAACCCGGAATTGCTTCCAGAGTATACCAACTCCATGGAGATTGGTCACCAATGGAGTCGTGGTCGGATGTCGGTAACCACCTCCCTCTTCTTCAAAGCGACCAATGACATCATTCAGCGCTACTCCCTCATCAGCGATGAAGGCATTCGAACATCCACCTGGATCAACCAAGGGAGCCGTCAAAATGAAGGACTAGAAGTGATCACCATGATGCC
>DBBR01000051.1 GCA_002292325.1 Flavobacteriales bacterium UBA979
TGGGCTCCAACAATCCATACCGCTGCTCCCATGCCCGAATGGTATGGGATTTTACGCCCGTGAAATGTTCGAGATCACGGATCGAAAATTGCTGTGCTATGCCCCTTTCTTTCATTTCAATTATTTTTGACCCCCTCTCGTTCTCGTACGTTTGCGGTTTTATATTTGACGATATCCATTATGACAAGCGTTCCATTCTTCACACACACTGGCTGGTCCGAACTTCATCCAATCAGCAAATCTCACAGCGACGGCAAGCTTCTTGTCGGTGCTTTTGAACTCGGTGAACTGTGGGCGCGGAGCATTCATGCGTACGTACTTGAAAATAAACAACTTGAACGCGCAAAAGTTCACGCTGCATTGCAAAACGGCTCCTTAAATGACCGCTGGGTTCCAACAGCCGAATCCGCGGCCCAAATTGCTTCATTGAAGCCAGGTCAAAATTTGATTTGGAATGGCCTTCCTCTGTTTCGGTGGAACAACGAATCCGAAGATCCATTGGATGCCCCTATCCATGGTGTGTCGTATCTTCAAAGTCCGATGGATTTGTTTTTGAAATCCAACGATTGGATTCTCAATCAGTCCTCCATGATCGCGGAAGCATGGGATTTGGAAAAAATCACTCAATCCAGCTTGAAAAATCATGCGACCATCATTGGTGACCCTGCGTCCATCTACGTGCATCCTACGAGCAAGTTCATTGCCTGCACGTTAAATGCAACCGACGGACCGATCTTCATCGGACCCCAAGTTGAAATTCAAGAGGGAAGCCACTTGCGAGGCCCCCTCGTCATCGGTCAACAAACGGTCGTCAAAATGAGCACCCGTATATACGGACCAAGTGTGATTGGGCCGAATTGCCGTATTGGAGGAGAAATTTCAAATTGTACGTTCTTAGGGTACAGTAACAAGGGACATGATGGATTTTTAGGCCAATCGGTCATTGGCCATTGGTGCAATTTGGGCGCTGCGACCAATTCGAGCAACCTGAAAAGCAATTACGGACCTGTCCGCGTTTGGAATGAATCAAAGCAAGAATTAGTTGACAGTGGACTTCAATTCTGTGGACTCCTCATGGGCGACCACAGTAAATGTGGAATAAATACCATGTTCAACACAGGCACCGTCGTTGGAATCGGATGCAATATTTTCGGAGGAGGTTTTCAGCCAAAGCACATCCCTGACTTTGCATGGGGCGGCGGCGATAATTGGCAAGTTCATGCGTTCGATCGTTTCATCGAGACGGCACAGCGTGTCATGTCAAGAAGAGGCAAAACCCTGGAATCAGCTGAAATTGAACAGCTCAGAGAACAACATTCTTTGACTCTTTGACGTTCCAACGCCCAAACCGCATGACATAGTCGCCTGCCACAATGGCCGAATTGAAGGTGGCACGAGGTTTGACCTGTATCGGGAACACGAGAGAAGAAACTGGAAGATGAAGTTTGACGACCAACGAGAAGAAAATTGGGCACTGAGCGACGCCCAAGACCATGATTTCATTCCCTTGATTTCATCAGAGGATGAAGAAGCCATGCAAAGAGAGGAGGTTCCTGAAGCACTGCCGTTGCTTTCATTGCGCAATACGGTGTTGTTTCCGGGAGTTGTCATTCCAATAACAGTTGGAAGAGATCGCTCCATTCGGCTGGTGAAAGAAGCCCACAAGGAAGAGCACCGAATTGGGGTGGTCTCCCAGAAAAACGATGACATTGAAGTTCCGAATGGAGAAGATCTCAATCAAATAGGGACCGTCGCAAAAGTCATCAAAATGCTCCGCATGCCAGACGGAAGCAACACCGTGATCCTGCAGGGCCAAAAGAGGTTTAAATGGACATCCATTGTCCAGGAAGAACCCTACATGAAAGCCCGAGTTTTGGAATATGACGCTGAGAATCTCCCGCCAAAAGATGAGGAGCACAAGGCGCTCATGGAGAGCCTCAAAGAACTCGCTATTGAGATTATTCAGCTCAGCCCCAACATTCCATCCGAAGCAGGCTTTGCCATTAAGAGCATCGAGAGCCTGACCTTCCTTGTGAATTTTATTGGGTCCAACATGAATGCACCAGTAGAGGAAAAGCAAGCCTTGTTGGAGGTGGCGGGGATCAAGGCGAGAGCTCAAAAAGTTTTGCAATTGCTCAACAAGGAAAAGCAGATGCTCTCGCTGAAACGGGACATTCAAACCAAGGTGAAGGGTGAGTTAGATCAGCAACAGCGCGAATACTTCCTAAACCAACAACTCAAGCAAATTCAGGAAGAGCTTGGCAACAACCCCCAAGCCCATGAAGTCGCGGAGAGAAAACTTCGGGCGGAATCGATGCTTTGGCCTGACCATGCCCAAGAGGCATTCAAAAAAGAAATCCAAAAGCTTGAGCGCATGAATTCTCAGTCCGCTGAGTACAGTGTACAAGCAAATTACGTGGATTTAATGCTCGACCTGCCATGGAAAAAGAAGTCCGATGATAATTTTGATTTACACCACGCACAAGCCGTATTGGATGAAGACCATTATGGATTGGAAAAGGTAAAGGAGCGGATCATTGAACACCTCGCGGTCCTCAAAATCAAAGGCGATCTAAAAGCACCTATCATCTGTCTGTATGGACCTCCTGGAGTGGGCAAAACTTCCCTCGGGAAGAGCGTAGCCAAAGCACTCGGTCGAGAGTACGTGCGCATGAGCTTGGGCGGACTTCGGGATGAAGCTGAAATCCGAGGACACCGAAAAACTTACATTGGCGCCATGCCCGGTCGCATCCTCCAGAACCTCAAGAAAGCAGGCACTTCCAATCCATTGTTTGTTTTGGATGAAATGGACAAGCTAGGCCGAGATCACCACGGAGATCCATCGAGTGCCATGCTGGAAGTCTTGGATCCGGAGCAAAACCATGCGTTTCACGACAACTATTTGGATCTAGATTATGATCTAAGCAATGTGATGTTTGTGGCAACTTGCAATAGTTTGGCCAGCATCCAACCGGCTCTGCGGGACCGGATGGAAATCATTGAAGTGACCGGCTATACCGTGGAGGAAAAAGTACAAATCGCCAAGCGTCATTTGGTTCCAAAGCACCTCAAAGAAACAGGTATCACAGGAAAACAATTCAAGCTCCCTGTCAAGACATTGGAATCGGTCGTCCAAAAGTACACATCTGAAAGCGGCGTTCGTGGATTGGAAAAGCGCATTGGAAAGCTTGTGAGAAACCGAGCCAAAGAGCTGGCATTGGAAGAAGATTTCGAGCCTGAAATCACCCCAGCACACCTCTCAGATATTCTGGGGCCATCGCGCGAAAAAGACCGCTACCAAGGAAATGATACACCCGGCGTCGTCACAGGTTTGGCATGGACTCCTCACGGAGGTGACATCCTGTTCATTGAGACATCCCTAACTCGTGGTACAGGAAAACTCACGCTGACCGGGAACCTAGGCGACGTAATGAAAGAAAGCGCAATAATCGCGCTAGAGTACATTAAATCCCATGCCGAAGAAATGGGACTCGATCCGGAAGCATTGAGCAAACTCAATGTTCATTTGCACGTTCCTCAAGGAGCCATACCGAAGGATGGACCGAGCGCAGGAATCACCATGGTCTCTGCGATGGTTTCGGCTTTCACGCGACGCAAAATTCGAAAGGCTCTCGCTATGACTGGCGAAATCACACTCCGCGGTCGTGTATTGCCTGTTGGAGGCATCAAAGAAAAAATTCTTGCAGCCAAACGCGCAGGCATTAAGGAGATTATCCTTTGCGAGAGAAATCGACAAGACATCGATGAAATAGACGAGCGATATCTGAAAGGACTTTCATTTACCTTCGTCTCAGAAATCATGGAAGTGATTGAGCGAGCGCTGTTGCAAGAAAAAGCGGGGAACGTTCGTTGATTCCATTTGACTTCAAAATACCATGCGTCAACTATTCCTAACCGCCATCTTTGCCTGCTTATCGTCAGCAGTTGGCTTTGGTCAAGTGAATGAGTCCTTGCTGTTTGAAATCACGACTGACGCTCGCGGAGCTGGATTAGGATCCAGCGTATTGGCGGACCTTCAGGATGATGTGCATGGCGCAGCTTACAACCCCAACCTCATCGATAGCACCAAGCTTGGGGTGGTGGCGTTTGACTACGTCGATTATTTTACGGGCATTGGTTTGGCTTCGGTGAACTATCAATTAAAGCCAAAAGGAGCATGGAGAAGGCAAGTCGGCGTGCGGTTTATGAACTTGGGTGAATTTGCAGGGTTTGATGCAGCCGGAAATGCAACCTCCAACTTCAACGGAGGGGACAACATGGCTTATTTCGGTGCTTCGAAAAACTTGGATTCTACATGGCGGATAGGAATCCAGACATTCATCGGCACACGCTCACTCAATCGAGAGGTAGCGGCATGGACCGGCTTAGAATGTTTCATCAATGGACAATGGCCGCAGCGCAATACCGCATTTGCAATGGCGGTAACGGGTTGGGGAAAACAGTGGGGATGGAAAGGTTCACAACCCAGCGGGTGGCTTCCTTGGAATATGCAAATCGCGCTGACCAAAGGGTTTGAAAATGCTCCCTTTCGGGTCTTTTTGAAAGGCCAGCATCTCGAAAGGTGGGACTTAGCTCCTCCGGGCACCTACGATGATGCAATCGATCCAATATCTGGAGAAGTCATTCAGAATTCGACATTTAAATTGGGCGATCAACTGATGCGGCACATGACCATTGGCACATCGATCGAATTGGGGGACAACATGACGATTTGGACGGGTTTTGATTACCGCAGGAGAACAGAATTGATGGCAACCGAGCGGCTTAGTGCCAATGGCTTGTCCTTTGGTTCCCATTTCGAACTCGGCCAATTTGAATTGCGAATTAGCCGTTCGAGGTACCATTTTGCGGGTGCTTCAACGCAATTGGGCATTCAATTCAATCCAAGTCGATTCAAACGCTCATAATTCGCATGGCCACCCTAAATTGCATACCCGATGGAGAAGCGTAAAATCAATATTGCAATCGATGGTCATTCTTCGGCTGGAAAAAGTACGATGGCTAAATCCTTGGCCAAGGAATTGAACTTCGTTTATGTGGACACCGGTGCCATGTACCGAGCTGCAGCATTGTTTTGCATCAAAGAGCGTTTGGTCGAGACCAACGAGATTGATTCGAGCAAGGTTGAGGTAGCCCTTGACCGGATGTACGTAGGTTTCAAGTATAACCCGAAATCGGAGCGAACTGAAATTCATTTGGGAGGAGTCAATGTAGCAGACGAAGTTCGGTCGATGGAAGTTTCTCGAAAGGTGAGTCTGGTCGCTGCCATACCTGCCGTTCGTCACAAACTGGTCGATCTGCAGCAACGCATGGCTGAAAATGGTGGTGTCGTCATGGACGGACGGGACATTGGCACGGTAGTCATTCCCCATGCCGAAGTGAAGTTTTTCATTACCGCTGATCCGGAAATTCGCGCTGGTCGGCGATTGAAAGAAATTCAATTAACGCAGCCCGATTGTCAATTGAACGAGGTCCTCAATAACATCCTTGAGCGAGATCGAATTGATTCCAATCGTTCTGCCAGTCCATTGCGCCAGGCAAAGGACGCCATCGTCTTGGATAACAGCCATTTGTCACAGGACGAACAACTCGCGTTTTTATTGACCCATGTCCGGAAAGCCATGGCCGGCGCATGAAGTTCTGTTTGAGTCGCCGAGGGCTTTTCCTGACCACGCTCATCTTATCGGTGACGTTGGCCCAAGGGCAAGACCCGCTCCCCTATGATACACCTCAGCATCGGCAATGGGCTGATTCCATCCTCCTTGAATTGACGCTGGAAGAGCAAATTGCTCAACTTCTCATGCCCCCGGTTTACGCTCACGCATCCCGCGAAAACTGGGCAGAAGCCGAAGCATGGGTGAAGAATTACCACATTGGAGGCGTCATTGCCATGCAGGGCGCCCCTGCGCCATACGTGGAGCGAATCGAGCGTCTGCAGGCCAATTCAAAGGTGCCTTTGCTTATATCCACTGACGGAGAATGGGGATTGGGAATGCGCATCGACTCAACCCGCTCGTGGCCCCGGGCACTTACGTTCGGCGCAGCCAACGACACGGCATTGACTGAGGCAATGGGGCAAGAAGTCGGAAGGTCCCTGAAAAGCATGGGATTCCACGTCAATTTTGCTCCTGTTGTTGATGTGAATAGCAATCCGAACAATCCTGTTATTGGAAGCCGATCTTTCGGTAGCAACGTCGAGTTGGTTGGTCAGCAAGGCAGCGCATACGCGCGCGGAATGCAAACGGTCGGTGTTCTTGCAACAGCCAAACATTTTCCTGGCCACGGGGATACCGATGCTGATTCACATTACGCCTTGCCGGTCATTGGCCACGGCAAAGCTCGCTTGGATTCAGTTGAATTGGAACCCTTCAAACAGCTGATTCATGATGGTGTAGGTGCCGTAATGGCCGCACATCTGTACATTCCTGCTTTGGATAGCACCCCCAACCTCCCTTCCACTCTCTCTTCCCAAATTGTCGATTCTTTGCTCCGCAGAACCCTGGGGTTCAAGGGGCTTGTCTTCACGGATGCAATGACCATGAAGGGATTTACCTCTTTTTCATCTACCTCCACCCCCCACGTTGATGCGCTGCTGGCCGGCAATGACATCTTATTGTTTCCGGAACATCCAGAGCACGTCATCGAAGAGGTTATGCAGGCAATCAAAACTGGCCGGATGGAGCCGGAGTGGATTGCCGAAAAATGCCACCGGGTGTTGCGTGCAAAGTCTTGGTGCGGTGTGGCGAACAAACCGGAGAAGCAAGACGAAACAGAGGAGTCCGAACGGATTCATCAATCCGTCCTCGGTCATTCCTTAACGGTGCTGAAAAACGGTGCTCCACACTGGCCGTTCGACAACCAGATCAGGCAAGTCAGTCACCTATTCATAGGCTTTGAACAAGAGATCGCCGATATGGTGGACGGCAGCATGATGCAAATCATGTCACCCGCATTCAATTCAACAGGAACTGTCATGGAGAGTGCTGCATTTGAGCAGCGCGGTACTTCCACGTTTTCCGAACTTTTGAGATCTGAACCCGATTGGGCCATTCTACACTTGGGCGGTACGTCGCATTCGGCCGCTCGAAGCCACGGCATTACGGATGCCGAAATAGAAACAATTCAACGATGTGCGGCACTTGCCCACGAGCGGAACATCCCTTTTGGGCTGGTCATTTACGGCAGCCCGTATGTGCTCGATCGATTGGGGTCATGCATCGCTCTGAGCGATGCTGTCATGGTCGCCTATCAAGATGATGGGCGCACTGCCAATGCCGTTGCTCAGGCCTTAACAGGTGCCGGTCCTGCCGGAGGTCATTTACCCGTTGAAACGAAACAGTATCGGCAAGGCTTTGGATTGCCTTGGATGGGCCGGACAAGGCTGGGGTTGGCGTCCTCCCCCATCTCTACCAAAGCTGCAATAGACAGCATTGCATTGGGAGCGATCGAAGGCGGGGCGATCCCTGGATGCCGTGTCTTAGTTGCGCACAAAGGCCTCATTGTACACGACGGGGTTTATGGAACCTTAGATGGGGAAACCCCAGTGAAACCGAGCTCTGTTTATGACTTGGCGAGCATTACCAAAATTGCGGCGACAGTATTAAGTCTCATGCATTTAGAGGAAGCAGGAGCGCTGGATATTGGGCGTCCACTTGCGGATTATTTGGACGAGCTTGAAGGCACTACCATGGGTTCCCGCACCATTCAAGACGTCTTGGCACATCGGGCAGGATTGAAGTCTTGGATTCCTTTTTATCTCGAAGCTATGGAGGACTCTACAGCATTTTCTCCTCGTGAAACACCCGTGCATAACCAACGTGTTTCTGATGCTTGCTTCATGAGACCTGCTTGGCAAGATTCCATTTGGACACACATTGTGGAATCGGAAGTCGATCCAGTTGGAACCCATCGCTACAGCGATTTGGGGTATTATGCACTGCAGCGTATCATCGAACAAATAACGGGACAGCCTCTGGATGAATTTGCTTCCTCGACGTTTTACTCACCTGCCGGGTGGTCGAGCTTGGGCTACTCACCGACTGATCGATTTGAAACACGCGAAATCGCCCCAACGGAAGAAGACACGTTGTTTCGGAAAGTCGTTGTTCGAGGGGAGGTTCATGATCCGGGAGCAGCGATGTTAAACGGCGTAGCAGGACATGCGGGCTTGTTCAGCAATGCGTATGACCTCGCTCGGTTAATGTACATGCTGCGACTGGGCGGATATTACGGAGGAACAGAGTTCTTCAAACCCTCCACCATACAACGTTGGGTGCAGCGGGTTGATCCCGATGAAGAATACCGAAAGGCTTGCGGCTTTGATCGACCAGCCCATGAACCCGACGCAGGGCCAACTTGCAATCATGCAAGCGAGTCGAGCTTCGGACATTCCGGCTTCACTGGCACCTTAGCTTGGGCAGATCCCGATCACGATTTAATCTTTGTTTTCTTGAGCAACCGAACGTTTCCAGACGCCGAAAATCGAAAACTAATTGAATGGGATGTCAGAACAAATATCCAGCGTGAAGTGTACAAAGCCTACGCTGTGCCATCTCGATTTGAATCATTGAAGAAATGAAAAACTTGCGCATTGGTTTTGTTTGCTACCCCACATTCGGAGGATCGGGTGTTGTCGCGACGGAATTAGGAAAAGCCCTTGTGGAAAAGGGACATGAACTGCATTTCATCACCTATAGCGCCCCAGCTCGCATGGGCAGTTTAAAGAAGAATTTATTCTACCACGAGGTCCATATGACGGACTATCCACTTTTTGACTTTCAGCCTTACGAATTGGTACTGGCTTCCAAAATGGTAGAGGTCGCAAAGGCACATCAGCTCGATTTGCTCCATGTTCACTATGCCATACCCCATGCAAGCGCTGCCATCATCGCCCGTAACATTCTCGCCGAAGAAGGCATTCATCTGCCTGTTGTAACCACGTTGCACGGAACGGATATCACTTTGCTTGGTAAAGACCCCGCTTTCAAACCTGTTATTGCATACGCAATCAACCAATCCGATGCGGTAACTGCGGTTTCCGACAGCCTGAAATGCGATACGGAGGCTTTGTTCGACGTACATCAAACGATTAACGTAGTACACAATTTCATTTGCCCAACCCACTTTGACCGACCCATTGACCAACAATTTCGCCTTGCCGTAGCTCCAAATGGAGAAAAGATCGTCACCCACATCTCCAATTTTCGCCCCGTCAAACGCGTAGAGGACGTTCTCCGCATTTTCGCGCGTATTCAAGAACGCATTCCTGCCAAATTATTGCTGGTAGGTGACGGTCCAGATCGATCACGTGTTGAAAATCTTGCGGAAGAGATCGGAATCCGATCCCATGTTATCAGCATTGGAAAAATCAAAAATCCAATTGAACCGTTGCTGGTGAGTGATCTATTTCTCTTGCCTTCAGAAACAGAAAGCTTTGGCCTCGCCGCGCTGGAAGCATTGGCGGCGGAAGTACCGGTCATCGCCTCTCATGCTGGCGGTTTGCCCGAGGTAATCCACCATGGCTCGTGTGGGTATTTAGCGCCGGTCGGTGATGTGGAGGCCATGGCCCATTTTGCCTTGGACATCTTGGACTCTCCCGAAAACCACCGCAACTTCAAAAAAGCTGCACGCAAGCGGGCATGGGACTTTCATGTATCGGCCGTCATCCCTCAGTACGAAGCCATCTACGAAGATCTCACCTCGGAATAAGACACCCTCTGCATTTTGAAAAAGAACCATGAACCCATCGGTAAACGCATAACGTATGCTTGGCATGATGATGCATTGACCATCATTATTGGACAAGAGATTCCACGAATGCAACAAATTATGCTCGAGGTTTGGTTCATTGCCTGGTGCGGTGTCGGAGCTGCAACAGGATTGGAATTGGCAGGAGCTTCAGGAGGCGACCGTACATTTCTGATCATCTTCCTGTCCTTTTGGGCTTTTTTCTTCTTCCGAGTACTCAAGGTTGTATTATGGCGCCGCATTGGCCGCGAAATGATCCGAGTTACTGCTGAAGGCATGTCGGTCAAGAACGGATTCAAGGATTTTGGAAAGGCTCGGTTCTTTATCAAAGAGAACATCAAAAAAATGGAGGTCATCCGGAGAGATCCAACTCATTTCATTCAAAACCTCGATCAAAGCTTCTGGATTATGGGAGGCGATTCCATCCAATTTACCTATATGAGAGGCCGATTTGTACTGGGAAAACAGCTCCAAGAAAAGGATGCCGCACAACTAGCAAAGCTCATCGACAAGGCCCTGCGAAAGTTCTAAAACCAACTCCTTTATACACTCACAAATTCCTTGTATGGAATGGTGAACCGAGCTTTTTTTGAGCAAAAAGAGTGCCCACATTTGGGGCATGAAAGGGAGGAAGAGGAGTTTTGTTTTCATCGTTGGCCATGGCGCTATTTTCATTGGGATCATTGGACTGAACGGCTGCATCCAAACGGAAGTTCAACCACAAAACCTACACCTGAGGATTTCTCACCTCGGTGGGGAACCATTTGCATATCGATGGGTATTACCTGTTCAATCCGAAAACAACACCACGGGGTGGTGGTCACAACCCTCCTGGACTTCAACTGGTGATACCGTCTGGACGGATGAATTCGGAAGGGCCACGTTACTGAGTTTCACTTCGAATACCCGCGGGCTGGTCTGCCAACCTTTTGACGGGAAGGATGCCCCGTATTACATCAATTTTGGCTTTTACCCCACCACTTCATGTGCAGACCACGATTTAATCCTTCCGCAAAAGGTTTGGATTCAATTCATTGGCAATCGAAATGGTGATTGCCTCGGGCAGTCAGTTGTCATTCGGCCCGAACTCACTGCGTCTAACGTGGATACGTGGCACTCGTTCACACCCGGTTGCCCCCCCTTGCCAACGGTCTGTTTACAAGACTGGGTTCATCCATTTGAAGACCCCCCGGAGCGTCGATTTCACTTGTACACTGCAGAAGGGTTATTGCTTAAAACGGTGCTATCGCCAATCCCCGAGTCTTTTCTCGGCGACACCTTGATTATTCCTATTCAATTCTGAACTGATCACATGAAATTATTTGAATTCTCCGCGTTTGCCATTTCCATTGTTTTCACATGCTCTGTGTCCTCTCAGACACTCACACCCGGGCAGTCGAGACAAGTCCAATTCATATGGGACCAATCTGGCACTTCATTTGATGGCAAGAGCAAGCCAGTTTTGGATTCCATTTTTCGAATTAAATCGCATCAAGGAATCGACTTGGTATTGGCGATCAACCGACGCACCGAACCGTTGCCTCCCGATTGGACCGTTTTAGCCGAGGCCTCCAATGAATCAATGATGAACCTGTTAACATCGCAATCTTTTTTGCATCCAGGTGTCATGCACATCCTCATACCAAAATCTGCCAACCCAACTGATTGGCATTCTGCAAACTGGATGCTCGTTGTAGATGGAATCGAAACACCATGTACCCTAGACAGCGCTATACAATTTACTGTTCCCGACCATGCAGAGGCCACCTCAATTGGGATACGGGTAGAGCATCAAGGCACCCTCTACGAGCGGCACATCCTGTTGCCCGTTTTCGGTCAAGAAAATTGCCCAGAGCCTGATGACCCACCATGGCCCATCAACAATCAATCCGATCCTCATTGGGTGGGTGTTTTCGACGATGGTACACCCGTCACCGGCCAAGCCTTGGTGAGACTCGGCGCAGACCAGGTTTTTGACCGTCCGATGATCATCTTAGAAGGGTTTGACCCCAATTTGCAAGGCACGAATCCTACCTATGGCTTTGGAGATATGAATTGGGATGTTCTGTGGAATTGCGAAGGCGAAGCGAATGCAGCATTCTCGGGGCTTGCAGCGATGTTAGACTCGGTAATGCAGGAGGGATTCGACCTCGTCTTCCTCGATTATCAAACGGGAACCCATTCCATATTTCGCCAAGCCAAGCTATTGCAACATGTCATCGAAAAATGCCGAGATGCGAGAATCGGATCCGAGCCGATGGTGGTGATTGGCCCCAGCATGGGCGGTGTTGTAGCCCGCCATACGTTGAGCTTGATGGAGGAGGAAGACACGCCACATTGCGTGAGACTTTTCATCAGCCTGGACAGTCCTTTTCGTGGTGCCCACCTTCCTTTGGCATTTCAACAGTCTATTGCCTTTTTCAGTACCATTTCAGCGGATGCGGCTGATCTAGAACAGGCGCTTTTATCCCCTGCTGCAGGGGAGCTTCTCGTTGAATCCCCCTTCCATACAGACGAAGCACGCACCCTTCTTGAGGCCTCTCAGAACAACCTCGGACTGCCTAAAATCCCAGTAAATCTGAGTATCGTAAACTCCAATCCTCTGGTCCCCTTCGAGCCTCCTGCTGTGTGGTATCATGCCAATGAAGATTTCCTTGGATGGGACCTGGTTGACATTACCCTTTGGAGTCAACCGGGCAATGCCGATCATGCAGAGTCCACAGAAAACGATTGGGTCACCCTGGATGCCTCACTCATCAACCCCAGTTGGCAATGGGGAGACCCAATCCAGTACCAAACCATTGATTGGAACCCTTCGGGCGATCTCAACCTGGAGCAACTCGCAGGAAGTTATTCTCTTCATCTTTCCCAATTTGCAGAGGCACTCGAACAAGCTGGGATTGAGGCAAGCTCATGGACGGACCAATCCATGTTCATTCCATGTCATTCTGCACTTGACATTTCCCTTGGGGCTCCTTTTGATGTGCAATCCATACCGTTTGATTTTTGGCAAACAGAAAACCCAGCATCCGGCAGTACATTTCATTGCTCCATTGAAAACCACTTCTCATTGATCTGGGAAGCAATTGTCAACGGACAGCCTCAAAATCCTGAATCAAGTACTCTGCTCGATACCATTCGAATAGGTTGGGAGCAACCTTTTAATCAGTTTTTAAACACCCTCGACGTGGATTCATTGGTCCAATTGGAAATTGGAACCAGTGCAGCAAATGGAGTTGGCACTTGGCCACAGTTCGAAGCAAGCAACTCACCTTGCAATCCAAATCTGGTTATTCCTTCATCCGCTGCAATGCTCATCGGCGATAGTTCAGGCAACGGGAATGCAGCCTTTACCCTCACAGCAAACTCTACCCTTGAAATCTGCGGTGACCTGCACATAGGTGCTCATTCCAAACTCATCATCGAAAAAGGCGCCCGAGTCATTCTAAACGATGGACAAATCCACGTTCATTCATTTGGTACGATTGATCAACATCAAGATGGTCAAATCGAAATTGAAGGATCTGCCATCATTGCGCTCAACGGCTCCACATCAAAATGGGAAATGGCCGGAGATCTGATTTTAAACGGTCAGGACTCCTTGCTCATTTCATCTGAAATCCAAGGGGGAACAGGTGTTTGGGAATGGAATGCGCCTACATCCTACACTTACATCGGGACCCATGGTCAGGTCGCTTTTGAAGGAAATATGTACGGATTTGGGGATATTATCATCTATGCCGATGCAGGTCACTTATTCGATGGTTCTGGAGAAGTCTCATTGAGCCAATCGAATCTTCATTTTCAAAACAATGCGCACATGAGCCTCAACGCCCGCATGAATTTAGATCATGTGTACATTTTAGGCACAGGACAAGGAAACCAAATCACAGCGAGCAATAGGATCCACTGGAACAAAGGCACTCTTCATAATTGCAATGTTCTCGCCAATGAAGGCTCTATTGCTTCCGCTCAATGCCATCAAGTTCATTCCTACGATAGCGAGCTAGACTTTGATTCTACAGGTGTCCGATTGAACGAATGTACTTTCACTGATTCTTATGTGCGAATGCATGCAGTCGCTCCGAATTCATCCATCAAACATTGCGAATTTATTGGAGGGAAATCTGCCCTCCCACAAATTGAAATACACTCTTATGGCGAGTCGTTCAGGCTCGAGGACAATGAATTCAAGGATCATCCTCTTGGGATTTACTCCGAGGGGACCGAACTGAAAGCTTCTTGCAATGTTTGGTCCGGATTGGACATTGCCCTTGATTTAGCGAATGCATCATTGCTCAATGCCTCATCGCCCAATGGACAGAATCAATGGTATTCCAACGGAATTCACGTCCGTTGTAACCAAGCAATGGCACCCAATTTCATGGACGGATGGAATCAAATGGAAGATGCTGAAGACGCCTTATTTCTGGGCTCTTTGTCAATTTCGACGGAATTAGGCAACACCAACATGCCCCACATTATCGCTCAAAACCAAAACTTTTGGCCGGCCTCGTTGGAAGGTGTTCCAATCGTCGTTCCCTACACCGGTCTCCACGCGTTCAATACCGAAAATCCGGTGTTTTTCAAAGATGCTTCTCCGTATTTTGAGTCTTGTCAAGTGGTGCCTCCGCTGCCAGCTGACTCGGATCTAAAAAAGGGCCGTTTTGGTGAAGCAACCTCTGATTCTTTGTCGTTCTGGCTCGCTTTTCCGAACCCCGTGACTCGAGGTAATCTGACCATTGCGTGGATGAATGAACTGCCCTACAATTACATCGAGTTAAAGTTTTTCACCTCCAATGGTCAATGTGTGCAGACCACTCGACTCCCGACCAATGCAACATCAGAATGCTCTGTAGATATTTCTCACCTCAGTCGTGGCTTTTATCATCTTGAAATTCGTGGGCCCGAACAAACACTTTTAAATCAATCTAAAATTGTCGTTCTGCAATGATTACATACCATTCGCATTCGAGCATATGACCGGATTGCGATAGGGGAAAAACCGGCCGAGGAAATCCCGGCCGGTAGTTGATGGCACATCCTGGTTATTCGCAGGTAGTGCCGTACGAGGACAGCAGCAACAGCAAGTCAGATACGGCAACGTTGCCATCTCCGTCAATGTCATTGGGGCACAAATTCGAATCTGACGAATCAAACAAACAGGTTCCGTCATCGTAGTCAGCGCCAGCATCGTAGTTAGTGGCGATCGAATACGTGCAACCCATACTGGTAGGCACCAAGCATGATCCGTTTTCATCAGTCGCCGATACATCGAAGTTGATGGCATCCGGATTCGTGCATCCCGGCACTTCCAATTCATCGCAAACCCCATCTCCGTCGGCATCCGAAATACACGAACCGTCGCAGTCGGCATATTCTGTCACGGCATAGTAGCAGCTTCCGTTATCAAATGTGGCTTCGGAGTTGTAGTTGCACGCCGATTCGTTCATGCAGCCACTGACATACGCATAAACGCAAATCGACCCCTCATCGTTGCTGTTCGTGGCATACGGATTGTAATTCAATGCAGCTGAATCCATGCAGCCATAAATGGCCAATTCGTCGCAAACTCCATCGCCGTCGAAATCGTTCAAGCATTCACCAGAACAGTCGAGGTAATCCGCTGCAGGATACATGCACCCTCCACCGTCAAACGTGGCTTCGGAGTTGTAGTTGCACGCGGAGGCATCCATGCAGCCATTGACCTCGGCGTACATGCACGTCGCTGGTAAGGTTGCAAGGGAATTGTAGTTCAAGGCCGCTTCGTCCATGCAGCCTGTAAACGCATAAGTCGGGCAGGCGTAATCGCATACCCCGTCTCCGTTAGCGTCTCCTGGCCCTTCGAATACGCAATTGCAATCCGCATCGATGAATCCCTCGCTGTTGCATGCCGTCGCTTCCATACAGAAATCTCCCGGGAACGTGCACGAACCGTCATCGAGGTTGGCTTCGGGATCGAAGTTGCATGCCTCAGCCTCTTTGCAGCCTTCTATCGAACAGGATCCATCATCGTCCGTTGCCTCCGGATCGTAGTTCACCGCTGAATCATTGGTGCACCCGGGCACTTCCGCATCGTCGCACACACCATCCCCATCGGTATCACCGGGTCCGTCAAACATGCAAGTGCAATTCTCATCGTAATACCCTTCGCTGTTGCATTCCGATGGCATCACGCACAAATCGCCCGGGAAAATGCACGAACCGTCATCGAGGTTGGCTTCGGGGTCGAAGTTGCATGCCTCAGCCTCTTTGCAGCCTTCTATCCAACAGGATCCATCATCATCCGTTGCCTCCGGATCGTAGTTCAAAGCTAAAGCATTGGTGCACCCTTCGATTTCCTCACCGTCGCAAATTCCGTCCCCATCGGAATCGATGATTGTGCTGATGCATTCGCAGTTTATGCTGAATACACCGGCCGTTTCACAATCGGTTGAGTCGGCGCAAGCATCACCCGGGTACAAGCATGAAGCGTTGCCGACGCCCGCATCCGGGTCGTAGTTGCAAGCCGCCTCGAGCATGCAACCGGGTTGCAAGTTCAAGCAATCTTCATAAGCGGCCTGGCAGATGCCGTCCCATGCCGTCCCATCGCAGTAATCGTCGTTCAAAATGACTGATTCAACGCAGGATTGATTCGCCATCACATAGCCCACGGGCATTGGCGAGCTTGGACACCACTGCAAAGGCAGCAAGTTCGCATCCGAATCCTCTGGAATGACCCAAGCTAAGTATTCACAACTGCCATCATCTTCGGAGGCGTCTTCATCGTAATTGCAAGCCGTTGCATCTGTGCATCCAGTGGAACAAATCGCATAGTAGTTCTGGCAATAACCATCCCACGTTTCTTCTGTACAGAAGTCGATAAGCCCCGTTGTCTCCTCAGCGCACGTCTGGTTAGTCGCCCATGTGTATCCGTCTACAGGTTCGCATGAAAAGACCGCTGGACCCCCTTCCAATTCATTGGGGAGGTACCATCCGCAATTTTGATCGTATAAGTTGTAAGCATAAGCCAAATTCGACGACGCATTACCACAGGCATCCGTCGCGACAATGGTAAATTGAGCCAATGCCGTACCGTCAGAAATCACGGCACCCAAATAGTTGATTTCGACGGAGATGAATTCATCGAGTTGCTGGTAAGGAGTGCAATTGTCAGAAATCACGGTTGATGGAAGGAAAACATTCGTCAAGAATTCCACCACATCATTTTCATCAAATGGATAGCTGGGGAAACCCAGATATCCATATACGTTGTCGGAGGCATTCCAGCTTGTCGGAGGCGGAAGCGTAATGGACGGTGCGACCACGTCCAAGATATTTACAAAGCCTGTCCACGGTGTGACTTCGCCCATGATATCAATGAAATACAGGAAGACGTTCATTCCTCCAGCTTTGGGACCGCAGTTGTAGGTGTATTCGTGAAAACCGTTCACCAAAACTGACTCCGGGCATTCATCGATGATGTCGATGGCATCGATGATTTCTTGAACGATATCCTCTTCAATTCCTACGTAATAATCCTCGCAATAGACCACAAGGGGATCGTCAAAAATCTGATCGGACAAATCCAATGTCACCGGTTGGTTGTTGGCTTGATCGTAGAGGCTCATGCCGCAGGCCAATAACGCATAGAACGAATGGCATTCGGGCGTCCACTCCTCTGCGCAACCAAAATCACTCATGATGACCTCCCAAGCAGCAGCCTGATCGTATGCAGGATGGTAACCTTCAGGTGGAGAAGACCCCGCATCACAAGGCATGTATGTGGTTAAGCCTGTATCGCTGTCATTGGGTAGGTAAATTACAGGTGGTTGCGTGCATGCAGCTGGATCGTGGCAAACACCCGTTGGGTCGTAATTGCACCCGGCAGGATTCATGCAGACCGGTGGATCGAAACTGCACGTTCCATCGTTGAACGATGCAGAAGCATCGTAATTGCAAGCGGATGGATCGGTGCAACCCGGATTGTAATTGATGTCGTACCCCAAATCCGCTAACATCCACATACCAATGTTACCAGGCGTATGCAATGCTTGACCCGGAGCAGCAGAGGGGGTCATGAGTTCATTGTTACCCAAATACGTTCCCTCGTCCAAATGCGAAATGGAAGAACCTGACTGGTATGGGTCCGGCGCAAAAAGCATCGGGAGTGCATCCAAGTTGGCATTTACCTCGGGCCCAGCGAAATACAAGGAAGAATCGGTGTACATCGCCCAGGCCTCATCAACCCCAAAATCAACACTCCAAATCATGTTTCCATCGATGTCAGCCAAATGATACTCCCAGACACTGAAGCCCACATTGACGACTGGCTCGCCGTCACTTCCAATGCCCGACAGATTTACGAATCCGAATCCGTGCAATATTTCATGCAACATAATCGTGACCATATCCACTTGGCCCGCAGGGCAATTCCCATCAATTCCGAGGTACCAATTTGGGAACCCTGAATTGATGTTCATCGAAATGTCTAAATCATTGTCCACTCCAATGGCAATTTGTTTGGCCAACGCACTCGGATAAAATCCAGGTAAGCCTTCAATTTCATACCATTGTGATGGACCGGCGCTCCCCAAATTGTTCGGTGCGGCCACGTTAAAAGAACACGCTATGCGAACCGTATCTACAAGGTTGACCCATTGATTTATGAGCGATGCAGCATACGACATCGGCAACTGCAGACTCAGTGGAACACCGTCCTGCAGCTCAAATGTAATGAACCCGCTTTCGCACAAACCGTCCTCGTTTAATTCAGCCGGCGTACCCAGAATGTGGCTTGGCTCTGCAGAGGTGTCCGCAAGCTTCACAACGGATACAACGTCGCCGGGAATG
Source organism: Flavobacteriales bacterium UBA979 (assembly GCA_002292325.1). Lineage (GTDB taxonomy): Bacteria > Bacteroidota > Bacteroidia > Flavobacteriales_D > Sanyastnellaceae > UA16. The sequence goes on from DBBR01000051.1 coordinate 18,601, forward strand.
CTAGAGAGCACGGAAGTCTGAATTGGAATCTGAGCCGAACAGCTGCCAGGATTCATGCAGAATGGCAACACCAAGAGCCCTCCTACCCACAAAGGCAACAGCACAAGCTCTCTCCTATTCGTTCGCTTCGAAAGCTTCAAGGATTGAATGACTAGGCTTATCAGGAATTTCGTTGAAATTTTCATGGCTTTCATTATTCGTTGGTTGAACATTCTTCGCCATAGGCGGATAACAAAATGAGCAGATCCGATACCGCCACCGTGCCGTCGTTGTCTAGATCCGTTGGACAGGCATCCCCTTCGTTGGCAAATTCACAACTGCCGTCTTCGTAGTCGGCCTCCACATTGAAATTCAATGCGTCGGCGTAGGTACAACCTGCCGTCAACCCGAAGGAGCAACTACCATCGTCATCGGTCGCGATCGCATTGTAGTTCATAGCCAACTCATCCATGCAACCCGCAACTTCCAGTGCATCGCACACGCCGTCACCGTCTGTGTCGACCAAGCATTCGCCGCTGCAATCAGATAAGGGAGGTGGATATATGCACGAGCCGTCATCGACCTCAGCGGGAGGATGATAATTGCATGCAAATTCATCCATGCAGCCAATAATGAAATAAAATTCACAGCTGCCATCGTCCTCGGTAGCGGCGAAATTGAAATTCAGCGCATCCTGCTCCATGCAGCCCCAAATCTCTTGTTCATCACACAAACCG
>DBBR01000103.1:0-894 GCA_002292325.1 Flavobacteriales bacterium UBA979
GTACTCCTCAATGATGCGCTTGCATAAAGAGAGTCCCAAACCCCAACCTCGCGGTTTGGTCGTAAAGCCTGGTTGGAAAATCTCTTTGCGTTTGGCTTTCGGAATTCCAGGCCCCGTATCCGATACCGTGACCAGCACGTCACCCTCTTCTCCTGCCTTCAGTCCGACTTGAATTTTACCCTCACCGTCCATGGCGTCTACGGCGTTTCGAATGAGGTTCTCAAGCACCCAACTGAACAGGGGTGGGCTCAACGCTGCTTGGAGGTTCCGGTCGGCGGGCTCGAAGGTCAGCTCAACATTCTTTGAAACCCGCGGCCTCATGTACTCTACAGTCGATTCAATCACCTCGGCGACTTCTTGTTTTTTTAGAATCGGTTTCGAACCAATCTTGCTGAACCGATCCACGACGGTATTGAGGCGAACGATATCCCGGTTCATTTCTTCGAGGTAATCCTTCCGCACCCCTTGATCTTCCAGCAAACCCACCCAAGCCATCAAAGAACTCAGCGGCGTACCCAATTGATGCGCAGTTTCCTTGGCCATTCCCACCCAGACTTGGTCTTGTTCCGCTCGGCGAAAACTACTGAAAATGAGGTATGCGACAAAGGTGAAAACAGCGATGAGCACCAGCTGGGCCAGCGGATAATAGCGCAATTGGGTTAAGATGACCGAATCCGCATAATAAATGTAATGGCGGCCTTCGCCCGGTAAATCCACCTCAATCGGCTCATTGGAACCGGCCATCCCGGCGAGCAGAGATTGCAATCTTTCTGGCTGTGCAACAGCCGCGGAATCGACGCGTTGATATCGGATTACCCGGGTTTGGGTGCTGTCGGTCATGACAACTGGAACAGAGGCGCTATTGATGACCGTTTCACTGATGAATGAATCAAT
>DBBR01000103.1:1004-4222 GCA_002292325.1 Flavobacteriales bacterium UBA979
GGAATGGTCTTATTGGACCAGAGGTAATCCGTCACGAACGTCAAATCCATCCCCTGCGGCGGATTATTGATGAGCCGATAGGCGTCTGCGAGCCGATCTGCCTTTTGCCGCTCTTCGTTGCCCAATTCCTCAAACAGTTGCTGTGTATACCCTACGAGCTCAGCGCGTTGAACAATCGCCTCAGACCACAACCGAACCTTCGTCTGCTCTTCTGATTTGATGCGCTGAGCCATGTCATTGGAATACCAAATCGTAGCCACTACGATGACCGCTGCCGCCACGAGAAGCACGCGCTTCCAACGTTGTTTGTTGGAGTAGACGTTCATTCGTTAGTTGTATGCAGGACAAGGAATGCTGCGACCGATGGTGCGGCCAGAGCAAGCATTGATTCCAATGACGATTTCGTGCGAACTGGGTCCAGATCCACTCAACGGGGAGACGTTGAGTTCATATGCATAACCAATGCTCAGGTAGTCCAATATCTTCGCTTGGGCTGCAACAATGAGAGCGCTTTGTGTACGGTAACCGAGCCCAACGCCCACCAACCCATCGTATTTAAAAAGTCCCAAAACCTCCGCTGCGGGCGGAACCCCCGAACCCAAACGTGCCTGAGCTGACGGTAAAAACATCCAACGCCCGTCCAACTCCACTTCCGAACCTCCCGTCACGACCAGGTGACGTCGGAGTTTTCCATACTGGCTGATCTTTTCCATGGAAGCTTCCGTGACATTTTGAATCGTCAACCCCGCGTACATGGTTCTGTTGTAGTACCACAAGCTGGCATCAATCATAGGCACAATAAACTGCTGACTTCCAAAGACAGCCGGATCGTTGGCAACCTGCAACTCAGGCATATCCAGCATGCTCATATCCAGCCGATGCTGAAAAAATCCCGCGCTCAAACCGGCCGCCAGGCGAGCACCGTTGGTCAAACGTAAATTGTAAGCGTATGCCGCGTTCACAGCGTTGTAGCCCCATGCGCCCGCCTCATCGGATTCAACTCGAATTCCAAACCCATGAAAGTCATCCCCTTGACCGGGCATTTGTCCGTGCAAGTTGGCAAAAGCTGTTTGGGGAGCACCTTCAATACCCGACCATTGATTTCGGTACCCCATGTGAAGGTCCATGCACCCCAGCACCCCCGCCGCGGCTGGATGATCTTGAAACGGATTCATCATCGCTGTGGCGCGCACCGGAAATTGCTGCGCAAGAGCGGTTGTTGCGCCAACCATGACAGCGAAGCCAAGTAGAATAAACTGTTTCATCGGATGATGCTTATAAAGCCTGTGATGGTTTCAAAGTCCACCGACAGCGGGTCGTTCAAATCAATCGCGTAATAGTACGTTCCCACCGGAACGTCATTTCCACCGTTTTTACCATTCCAAGGTTGCGCGTAGCCTACGCTTCGATAAACGAGTTGACCCCATCGATCAAAAATGCGCACATCTGCCGTGTTGTATTGCGTCAGCCCGTCAATGGACCACAGGTCATTGATCAAGTCTCCGTTAGGCGTAAAGCTTGTGGGAATACCCAGTGGATTGCCAACGGATACGGTCACTGCATCGGTGTATTGGCACCCGCCAAAAAAACCAGAGACCGAATACGTTGTGGTCACTCCCGGTGAAGCAATGACCTCAGACCCCGAAGTGGATGATAGGCCATAATTCGGAAACCAGGTGTACCCCAAGTCTTCGTCCCCGCCAGTCACGGTCAGGTTTATGCTTTGACCAGGAACGATATTGGTGGTGCAGCACGCGTCAATGGAAATCGCTGGACCCGACAGAAACACGGTCAAATTACACGGGGTCAAGGAGGGGTCATGGGCGGTTCCAATTAAAATGAGGTAAGTCGTGTTGGGGAGTAAGTCAGATGTCTGAATCGAGAACGAGCCTCCAGTCTCCGAACATGCTCCCACTATTTCATACAAGGAAACATCACATAACAATTGTGGATCAGGCTTGACTACGACGCATTCGATGACATCGTCCACCCCATCGGTTTGACAGGTCACACCGCCCACATCAACGGTCACCGAACCTGTATTGACCACATTGCCGTTCGTCATAAACTCCAACACCGAAACGTAAGGTGCGTTCAAGCAAGCTACATCGAGGGATTGCAAAAAGCTCAATGACACGGGCTCAGGCAATTCACCGCATATCGGTATGGGGTTGTCGCAGCCTTGAGCGCTCAATTGCTGCGGAAGCACGGTAACCGTGCAAATCAACAGCAAGCCTATCCATTTAAATTGCATATTCATCCAACGCATATTCAATTCATTTCATATGTAACAAGTGCAGCACCCTTTTCCACGGCGTTGCCTACCACGGCATCCACCCGGTCGATCACACCATCCCGCGGAGCTCGCAACACGTTTTCCATTTTCATTGCCTCCAAAACCAATAACGCGTCACCCGCCTTAACCTCATCCCCCGTCACGACCTTGATCTCCAAAACCTTGCCGGGCATTGGAGCTTCCACATGCCGCTCGACGGTTTCGGTTGTCCCTGTCATCCCCATCGACTCCAACAACAACTGTTGATGAGTCAGCACCTGTATTTCCTGTTCAACCCCGTTCACGCGAATGCGCAAGAAGCCTTGAGCGTCTGGTCCACTCAACGACTCCACACGGAGGTTTTGAGTACCCATTCGCACGTCATACATGCCGGGACCGGCGGGTTTCCAATCCCAAGATTCACCTGCGTTGGGTGAAACACGCTCAGACGAACCGTCTGGCCAACGAACTTCCCATTCCATGAGAGCAAGTTAGGAGGATTTTGGACCGAACTTGGGGGCATGTTCGGGGTTTACATTCACATTCCATTCTGTAGAACTGCGTGCCACTATTGTGACTTCCATTTTTCGACCAATCATTCCACCCTTGCAGCCATGGAATCCGCATTGGCTCGAGAAATAGAGGTGCGATTGGAAGCAGAACAACCCGATTTAGCTGACATTCACAGCATCTATTTTGGCGGCGGCACACCATCGTTGTTCCCTGTTTCTGGACTCAAGCGCTTGCTCAATGCATTTTTGCCTGGTGCATCCGCATGCCGAGAAATCACCCTGGAGGCAAATCCTGAGGATGTTACGCGCGCCCTGCTCGATGCTTGGCGCTCCATGGGCATCACGCGGTTATCCATTGGGATTCAAACATTTGATGAGAACCGATTGGATTGGATGAACCGCAAGCATTCTGCACTCGATGCTGAACAAGC
>DBBR01000022.1 GCA_002292325.1 Flavobacteriales bacterium UBA979
CGCAAATCGTTTTTCCATCAATTGTTCCTACAATTCCTCGGTTCATGGCGCGAAATTCGACTAAATTCGCGGCGCGAACAACAACCCGATATCATGAGCGTACTTGTAAACAAAAATTCCAAAATCATCGTCCAAGGCTTCACGGGTGGTGAAGGCACATTTCATGCTGGTCAAATGATTGAGTATGGTACGCAGGTGGTAGGCGGTGTTACGCCCGGTAAAGGAGGACAGGAGCACCTGGGAAAGCCCGTATTCAATACGGTCAGCCAGGCGGTAGAGGCGACTGATGCGGATACGAGCATTATTTTTGTGCCACCAGCTTTTGCGGCTGACGCGATCATGGAGGCTGCAGACGCTGGAATTGCCGTAATCGTCGCCATAACCGAAGGTATACCCGTATCCGATATGACCAAGGTGAAGGCGTACATCGATCAGCGAGATTGCACGTTAATTGGACCCAATTGCCCGGGAATCATTACCGCAGGAGAGGCCAAGGTGGGCATCATGCCGGGATTCATCTTCAATCCGGGCCGAATCGGCATCGTTTCGAAGTCGGGTACGCTGACCTATGAAGCGGTGGACCAAGTAACCAAGGCGGGAATGGGCCAATCGACGGCCATCGGAATCGGTGGTGATCCGATCATTGGTACGACGACGTTAGAGGCTGTTCAATTGCTCATGGCGGATGACGAAACCGATGGCATCATCATGATCGGTGAAATTGGCGGCGATCTCGAAATCAAGGCGGCGCGTTGGATCCAAGCGCACGGCACCAAGCCGGTGGTTGGTTTTATCGCTGGGGTTACGGCTCCCAAAGGCCGGACTATGGGCCACGCGGGGGCCATAGTGAGTGGCGAGGAAGAAAGCGCTGAAGCGAAGAAACGTGTGCTTCGTGAATGCGGTGTGCACGTCGTGGATAGCCCAGCGGACATCGGAGAGAAGATGGCCGAAGTCCTGGGCGTTCAAGCCTAATCAGAGCATTCGGTTGACCGGATGGGGAACGGCTTGCTTCCACCGACCGTTGGTCAAATCAGGTATGTCCATGCGCGCTGAACCGGCGGCTACGGACGCCTCAGAGAGGGCTCCGACCAACGACCACAGTGCTCCATCATAGACATTCAGGTCCAATGACTCGCCCTTGTTCAGGCAACGAATTAGCCGGTACATCATCACGAAGTCCATGCCTCCGTGGCCCTGTGGATGATCTGCTACAAGTTTTTGCAGGCGAGTCCACAACGGGTGCTCATACCGGTCTTGGTACTCCGCTTTTTCGGCATCCTCCAACCAACGGTGACCACCCCAATCGGGTCCGTGATCGACGTACAGCCTTGAGGGATAACCGTAGTGCGTGGCTTTCGACCCGACGACTTTATCCAATCGATTGTAAGGCCGTCCGCTGTGCACATCAAATTGAAGCATGATAGAGCGGCCTTTGGCGGTGCCAATCAACGTGGTGTTCACATCGCCACAAACGACCTCGGAGGCCATTTTTCGCAATTTCCGATCATCCGAGTTGGCCAACGCCTCCGAAAGCGCAGCTTCTCGGGAACTCATGGAGGTCAAATGCGTGAGGGTGTCCCCGCGTAGAATATCGAAGTACATGCAGACAGGTCCCAGGCCATGTGTGGTGTATAAGTTGCCATTTCGCTGCAGGTGGTGTTTCAGGCGCCAACGGTCTTCGTAATAAGTGGGGTCAATCATCAATTGACGCAAGTCGTGCAGGTAGGCACATTCTGCATGCGTTAGGGTGCCGAACACGCCATCCTCGATCATTTTCAAAATCCACAATTCTTCGCGGTTGTAGCAGCAATTTTCAAGCATGATGCAATGCTGGCCGGTGGCCTCTGCAGTTCGAACGAGTTCAACGGTATCCTCTGGCGTATAGGCGATAGGCACTTCAGAAGCGGCATGCAATCCATTGTTCATGGCGAACAAGGCCATGGGGGTGTGGAGTTCCCAAGGCGTGCAGATTAAAGCCAAATCGGCCACATCTGTGCGCATTGCTTCTTGCCAAGCGTCGTCGGATCCTGTGAAAATTGCGGGTGCAAGGGATTGAAATTCGCCAATCTGCGCCTGAGCTTTGCGGACCTTATCGGGATTGATGTCGGAAATGGCTGTAATTTCTGCATGGCCCTCCTGGACCAGCCAATGGAGCATCTCGATCAGGCTCTGCCCCCGATTGCCCAACCCAAAGAGGGCAATTCGTACCTTTTCGAGAGGAGCTGATTTCAAATCAAAGGCACCACCTGTGAGGCCGGCTGTTCGAATTTTTGAATTCAATGCTTCCGAAGGGGTCAGCGGAGCTGGTGATTTAGAGAAGGAACTGAGGGCACCGCCAATCCCAAGTAGGCTGCCAAATCGAAGGAAGTCTTTTCTGCGCATGAACGCAAGATAGGAAAGTACTTACGTTAGACCTTGAGGTTGTAAACACCCGGTTTCCGAGGAGTCAACACCAATTCGGCCAACTTTTCTGCATCGCCGGATTGCTTGACAAAATCAAGTCTGGACGTATCAATCCAGAGGATACGTGATCCCCGAGCATACCGGTAATGTCGCTGGTAGTGGTATGCGATTTTATCCAAGTATTCTTGGGGCATATCCTGCTCGTACGATCGACCACGCTGCTCAATTTGAGCCCGGATTTTCTCGGCGTTGGGGTCGAGAATGGCCACCACCTCGGGTTTTGCAATTTGCGCATCCATCAGCTTGAACATCGTCTGAAAAAGCTTGAATTCCTCTGCGGGTAAATTCGCCTTAGCGAAGATCAAGCTCTTGACAAAACTGTAATCAGCGATAAGGAGCTGCCGAAATAAGTTGCGCGACCCAAGTCGTTCACGTAGTTGCCGATACCGGTCACTGACGAAAGCCAACTCAACGCTCAGAGCGAATCGTTCGGGATCGGAATAGAATTTCTCGAGGAATGGATTTTCCTGAAACTGTTCAAGCATGACTTGGCCTCCCACCGCATCCGCCAGCCAGGTCGCAAAGGTTGTTTTACCAGCGCCAATGTTGCCCTCGATGGCGATGTATGCATAAGGTGATTTCAACGGATTGGATTTAATTTTTCCAACGGTGAATGGTCGGGGCAAGTTCGCAATAAATCCTTGATGGTTGGTCCTTTTGACTGCAAGCGCAGGTCAGGGGCCAATTCGCACAGTGGTTCTAACACAAACCGCCGCTCTTCAATCCTCGGATGAGGCAAAGTCAATTCAGGTTCATTCATTGTTACGCCCTCTATGACCAGCATGTCCAGGTCAATGGTGCGTGATTGGTATCCGGTTCCTTCAGGGTTGCGGATCCGTCCAAGATCCTGCTCAATCGCCAACAAGTCTTGCATTACTTCGAGGGGAGGCTTGTCCAATTGGAAGCAAGCCACCTGATTGATGAAATCAGGATTTCCTTTCTCCATGCCCCAAGGTGGCGTTGCGAATCGGCTGGATAATACCGGTTCCTCTCCCCATCGGGCCCGCATTTTGTTCAGCGCATCGTCCAAGAATCCGTGTCGGTTTCCAAGGTTGCTTCCCATTCCAATGTAGTGCGCACGTGGCATCCGGCAAAATTGGTTAAAAACCCTTTCAACACGGCACGGTAATAGGTACTTTTACTGAAATATTTCTTTTACTTTACTCCGTGTCACAATGCAAGGTCAATCGAAGTAGAGAGAACGCACAACACTAAATCCCCGAACTTTCTCATGTCCTTTTTCAAAAATATTGCGTCCTCTTGTTTAGGAGCCTCCGTTGCGATCTTGGTTGCGGGTTCCCTTTTGATTTTTATTTTCGTGGGAGCCCTCATTGGAGGCCTTGCCGAGGCTTTTTCATTCTCCATGGAGGAAGAGCAAATTGTCGTAAGTAAAGCCAATACGGTCATCCAGATCGATATGTCGACTCCTATTGCCGAGCGTTCCAGCAATGAGGCAAGTTTCTCTCTCAATGGTTTTGATTCCAATTCAACCATGGGGTTGCGGGATTTTCAACGCGCCATCCAAGACGCGGCGATGGACGATGACGTAGAAGGGTTGTACCTCAACATGGAAAGTGCGCCAGTGGCCCCATCCACTTTGGCGGATTTGCGCGAGGCCTTGGTGGAATTTAAGTCTTCAGGAAAATGGGTGGTTGGCTGGAGTGAAGGGATGACAATGGGGGGGTTGTACCTCGCTTCCGTCGCCGATGAGTTGTACTTGCACCCCAATGGGTATTCCGATATCAGTGGCATGCGATTGCAGACCACTTATTACAAGGGCATGCTCGAGAAGCTTGGTGTAGGGATGACGGTGCTCCGAGGACCCGATAACGAGTACAAGAGTGCTGTAGAACCGTTTACCCGGACCAGCATGAGTGAGTCAAACAAGGAGCAATTGACGGCACTGCTCGAAGACATCTGGGGCGAAGTACGGGATGGCATCGCCGAAGGCCGTGATATCGAATCCCAACAACTGGATGAAATTGCTGAAAACCTGTCTTTGCGAACTGCAGAGGATGGAGTGGAATCGGAATTATTCGATGGTTTACTCTACGAGGACGAATTAAAAGAACGCCTGAAAGAGAAGTTGGGTGGAGAGGAGCCGGTGTTTGTTTCCATCAGTGAATACGTGAACCCCAACCCCATGGAGGGATTGGCGTCTGACTTCGAATTGAGCTTCATGGAAGCTTTCGACCAAGGGGAATATGGAGAAACGGAGGAAGTTGAGCCGTTGGGTGGACCTTTGGCCGTTATCTATGCGAACGGAGCAATAGAAATGGGAAAAGGCGACAACCAAACCATAGGCTCAGAAACATTGGCAGAAGCGATTCGTTCAGCACGATTGGCTCCGGATGTTGAAGCCGTTGTATTGCGGGTCAGCAGTCCCGGTGGATCCGCTTTGGCAAGTGACATCATTTGGCGGGAAACCGAATTGCTGAAAGAAGCAGGTAAAACCTTCGTAGTCAGCATGGGCGACTATGCAGCTTCTGGGGGATACTATATCAGTGCGGGAGCTGAGCGCATCTTTGCGAGCCCAAATACGATCACGGGTTCCATTGGAGTCTTTGGAATGCTGCCATATGCAACCGAATTGTTGGAAGATAAAATGGGATTGGCCTACGACGATGTGCGAACGCATTCCCATGCAGGGATGGGCTTGGAAGCCCAATTGGATGAGGTGCAAATGGAAGCGATGAATGCGTCCATCACAGATATCTATGGAGACTTTGTGCAAATCGTCGCGGATGGTCGCGGGATGAGCTATGATGCTGTGGACGCCATTGCACGCGGCCGGGTATGGACCGGTCAAGATGCTCTCGGAATCGGATTGGTCGATGAGCTTGGAAACTTGCAAGATGCCATCGATGCAGCAGCCTCTTTGGCGGGCTTGGATTCTTTGGGTGAAGATGATTTGGTTTTTTTGCCTGAAGCAAAAGATCCGTTTGAACAATTTGTAGAGGAGCTTGCGGAAGCAGATTTACTCATGGAAGCGCTCGCGAGCGCAGGAGTTTCCGAGAAGCAATTGAACCATTGGTTGTCGGTTCGCCGGATGTTGAACTCGGATGATCGAATCCAAGCGCGGCTGCCCTACTTCATCGAGATTCAGTAACTTCATCGCATGGCAGGCATCAGGCAAACAGGCAGGTGGTTAACGGCGTTGACGGTCTTCACCCTTATGTTCAATGGATGCCAGCAAATTAAGCATATGCCCAATGGGGTCATCGCGGAGGATTCCATGCTTTCATCAGAACCGCCACACGAGATGGACTCAGATGCAACGGATGCGTTTGACCTCATTGACGCTGAGGTGGATGGAGATTCTCTGCGGGTCAAGGTGAGTTACAGTGGAGGCTGTGCCTTGCATGAATTTAAGTTGCTCGCCAATGGTCCTGCACTCAGGAGCATGCCGCCCCAGCAATTGTTGCGCATCGAACATGCAGCCAATGCGGATCCGTGTCGAGCTCTCATTGAAGAAGTGCGTTCATTTGATTTATCGGCGTTCCAAGCGAGTCCGAGAGGCGTGATGTTGCTTCGCCTCAATGAATGGGAATTGACGTACACCTATGATTGAATCCGGGGTGTTTCTCGGATTGCTTGCAGCACTCAAAATCGCTTGGTCAACGATCATGACCCGTGCTTTCTTCGCTAAGTCAGGCAATGCGTTCGAAGAAATCAAGGAGGAGTTGAACCCCCGGCTCGTAAGTGTGGTGGTCTGCATCCGTGACGGGGCTCAGGATTGGAAGAATCTATGGCATGCACTGTGCAGTCAATCCTACGAAGCTGCCTGGGAATTGATTGTTGTGGATGACGGATCAACCGATGAGACCCCCACGTTGCTCTTGGAAACTGTCGAGTTGGAGTCCTCGATTCCGATCCGCGTCATTCGGTTGGATGGCACTTCACCCGGAAAAAAAGAAGCACTCCTTTGTGGGGTAAAAGCGGCCCGTGGTGACTGGTTGTTGTTTACAGATGTCGATTGCATACCCGCTAGTTCCCGGTGGATAGAATGCATGATAACTCCCGCTGCGCAAGGAGCAGATACCGTGCTGGGCATCAGTTGGCCCCGTGCTGAAAAGCCTCGCAACATGCTGAGTAACCTTCAAGTGTTGGATGCCATTATGGTCGCACGGTCTTACATCGGTTGGGCCCACAGGGGGCATCCTTACATGGGGGTTGGACGAAATTGGTCCGTCCGAAAATCACGATTTCCTGAAACTGCTGGCCCGGAGGGTTTGGCATCGGGTGACGATGATTTGGCGGTCCAAGCTTTGGTTGGGGCGGGTGGGCTCAATTTTGCCACTGTGGTCGATCGGGCGGGACAATCCGACACACGTCTTCCCGCTACGTGGACAGGATGGGCACGACAGAAGCGACGGCATTGGACGACCGCGCCACACTACAGTTCCGGGGACCAATGGCGATTGCTTGTGCCAAAGTTGATCAATGCAGCGATGGTCGCCCTCGCTCTGGGAGTCTTGATTCAAGGAATTCAGGGTGGGGTTTTGCACAATGCGCTATGGATTATCGGTTGCTCATTTGGGTGTTCCTGGTTGGTTGAGGTGCGTAACTTTCGGTCAATCACCAAAGCTTGCCAAACCCCAATTTCCTGGTGGAATTGTGGATGGTTCTTACCGTTGTGGTCTGTGTGGGTAGTTTGCACTGCCGCGATCACAACGATCAGGCACCCCAATCGGGCTGACTGGTAAGCGGAGGGATGTTGCCAAAACCAATGACTGCCTGTTGAACCCATGGAAGTGAATCCCAATCTCTCAGACAAAGCGCGCTATGACTATGCGCTCGTGCTGCGTGCGACCAAGGAAAATGATCAACGTGCCTACGGTGAGCTCATGGAGCGCTATCGGGATTCGATTTTTCATATGATCAATAAAATGGTTTTTAGTTCGGACGATGCCGATGACTTGACCATGGAGACTTTCACGAAAGCGTTCGAAAAATTAGGTCAGTACACCCCAGCGTTTGCCTTTTCAACGTGGCTATTCAAGATTGGGTCGAATCACACCATTGACTTCATTCGGAAGAAACGCTTGAACGCGCTTTCCTTGGATCAAGGATTTCGAAATGAAGACGGAGATTCAATGGAAATACACATTGCAGACAGCAAACTTGATCCCATTCAGGCGCTTGAGAAGAAGGAGCGGATCGAATTGCTGCGTGATGTCGTGAGCAAGATGAAACCCAAGTACAAGGAACTGGTGGAGTTGCGTTATTTCGAAGAGAAAAGCTACGATGAGATTTCTGTTGAGTTGGATCGGTCGCTCGGAACGGTCAAAGCCCAATTGCACCGCGCGCGGGAAGCATTGGAATCCATTTTGGGTCAAGTCCGCGAAACCATTTAATGGTGGATTTTAAGTCGTGTCTTCCAGGTCTTTCGGATGGTGCTGCGGCAAAGTTGCACGAGCTGAAACCCCTTTATGAGGAGTGGAATGCCGCCATCAATGTCATTTCGCGCAAGGACATGGTGGCTTTTGAGGAGCGGCACGTGTTGCACAGTTTGGCGATTGCACGGGCCATGCGATTCGGTCCAAAAAGTCGGGTTTTAGACGTCGGTACAGGGGGAGGATTCCCCGGTATCCCTCTTGCGATTGTTTTTCCGGAGGTTGATTTCGTGCTGTGCGACAGCATTGGAAAGAAAATGAAAGTCGTCCGGGCCGTAGTTGAGGCCTTGAAACTCGACAATGTGACCATGTTCCACGGACGAGCGGAAGATGCTCCAGGCTCCTTTGATTTTGTCGTCAGTCGAGCGGTGACTCGTATGAACCGATTTATTCCATGGGTTGAACGAAAAATAGCATCGACTTCAAGGAACCCTTGGCCAAACGGTATTCTCGCACTAAAAGGAGGGGATCTGAACGAAGAATTATCGGAAGTTTCACAAGCGACGGAGCGCATCCCAATTGCTCAATGGTTCAAAGAGCCTTTTTTTGAGACCAAAGAGGTGGTCTATGTCAAATTGCATTAGCGCCATGCTTGAGTTGAGAGGAGGTTGAGCGCAAGAATTACCGAAAACAAAGAAGAGGAACTCCTTCGAGTCCCTCTTCTATAACCTGCAAGAAATTGAAACCAACACAGTATTCTCAGACCGTGTCTGGAGTGAAGACGAGATCAAAGAAGGGGGGTTGCCTTTTTTTACGAAGTTTTTTTATTGAAAGCCAGACATGTGATGTAAGTCACAGTTAATCAATGACTCAAGTCATTGAAATCGGTAGCCAACTCCGCGTATGCTAATGAAATGTTGCGGAGATTTGGGATCGAGCTCGAAATATTTACGGAATGCAACGATGTGATTGTCGATGGTTCGGGTACTCGGAAAAGCATGATAACCCCAGACTACTTCTAGAATTTCTTCTCGGCTCACCACTTGGCCAGCTTTGGAAATCAAAAGCCGCAATAGCATGGATTCACGCTTCGAGATGCTCTGATTTTTCCCCTTATGCGTTGTGATTTCGAATGCACCAAAGTCAATTTGACTGCCATTTTTGAAGGTGTATTCAGAAATTACTTCAGCCGGCTCATTGGATCGCAACCGAATCAATCGCTGCACCCGAAGCAGAAGTTCTTCGAGATGAAATGGTTTACCTAAATAATCATCTCCACCGGCTTTCAATCCCTCAATGCGATCTTCACCATCGTTTTTGGCAGTCAAGAAAAGTATGGGGAGGTGCGAGCCTTCAGATCGCAGGGACTTGCAAACGGCTATGCCATCGAGCTTCGGCATCATCACGTCGAGGATCGCGACGTCCAGTCGATGCTGACGGGCCAGATGAAGCGCTTCTTCGCCATTCTCTGCTTCAACGACAAACCAGCCTTCTTTGACGAAGTTCAGTTTGACTGTTTTACGCAATGCTGGATCGTCTTCGGCGAGAAGGATTCTTGGCTGGGGTGGAGGGGTGGCATCCATGGTGTAAATTTCGGACGAAAATGGAGTCGAACGAAATGGATGATTTATTGGGCGTACCGACCATAGCAAATGCGATCGGTTTAGAGGTGTTGAGCGTGGAGTCTGGCTGTGTTAAAGGTCGCTTGCCTGTGGACCACCGCACCCATCAACCCTATGGACTTTTGCACGGAGGAGCGAGTGTCGTATTGGCAGAAACGCTCGGATCGGTCGGGTCACATTTTTTAGTTTCAGATCAAGGAAAAGCTGCTGTAGGGGTGGAGGTGAATGCGAATCATGTGCGCAGCGTTCGCAGCGGCTGGGTCTATGGCGAAGCCAAAATTGTTCACCGTGGTGGCAAGATGCATGTTTGGACGATTGAAATAAAAGATGAGGCAGATCGATTGGTTTGCACTAGCCGACTGACCGTCATGATCATCACGCAACCTTCAGGAAATTAACGTGAATACATCATCACCTCAGGTTTGGTGGAGACGCCCGGGAGAATCGGTGGTTAAGCGTTTTCAAATGGATGCAGCGGGGGATATGATCTTCCGTTATGCTCCGTTTCAGGATGCGGATCAATTTCCAATTGTTGAATTGCGTGGCCATGCGGAAGCATGTGAATTTCCCAAAGAAGGAAGCGTCAAGGGTTTGAGGGAAGGCGAAGTCAATGACATCCGCAAGGACCAGCACATTGAAGGGATTCACCAGGCATTAAAGGAGATTGAGGAGGGAACCTTTGAAAAGGTCGTTTTAAGTCGATCAGAATTTTGGCAAACTTCGCGGTCGCCAGAGGCATTGTTTCGATCAAAATGCCATGCTTATCCTCATGCTTTTGTCTATTTGTTATCCCATCCGAATGCAGGGGTTTGGTTGGGAGCAACACCAGAGTTGCTTTTGCACCAATCCGACGAATCTTATCGGACAGTTTCGTTGGCCGGTACCAAGGCCGAATCAGACGATAAATGGACTGAGAAGGAACGTCGAGAGCAACATCTAGTGACCGACTTTATAGAACAAATATTACGCGCAAATGAGGCGACAGGAATACAAGTTGGTGAGGTGCACGATCGAGCTTATGGGCATCTGAGGCACTTGGAAACAAACATTTGTTTTCGCTCTGCGTCGCCGCCAGAGCAATTATTGAGCGTGTTGCACCCAACTCCAGCGGTGGGTGGAAACCCGAGAGAAGCTGCACTGCAGTTTATCGAGGCGAATGAAGCCGCTCCACGGGGGTACTACGCGGGGTATTTGGGGTTGATCCAAAGCGAGTCATCTGATTTTTATGTCAACCTCCGATGCATGCAGTGTTATACCAATGGGTACCGTGTATTTGCCGGAGGAGGGATTGTTCAGGGATCCAAACCCGAGGACGAGTGGCAGGAGACCCAGGTTAAAATTGATTCCATCCGAACGAAATTGACTTCCTGAGCAGGCGGTGAGCGATTACCTTTGTGCCATGTCCACGACGGATCACATCAGTGCAGATCGACTCATTCGCACGTGGGTTGCATGCGGACTCACGCATGCGGTGGTGTCTCCGGGTTCTCGGAATGCTCCGTTGATTTTGGCTTTGTCCTCCCACCCATCCCTGGAGGTTGTGGTCGCCTTGGACGAACGGTCAGCAGCTCATTTAGCCTTGGGTATGGGCATTCAATCGGGACGTCCGGCACTCGTTGTATCTACTTCAGGGACCGCTGCAGTGAACCATGGGCCAGCCATTGCGGAGGCCTTCTACCAGGAAGTTCCTCTGATCAGTGTCACTGCGGATCGGCCCTCGAGAAACCGCAACTGGGGATTGGGCCAAAGTGCCATGCAAACGGGTATGTTCGACGCACATACGCGCTGGTCGTGTGAGGTGACTGAATTCCAAAAAGACATCCATGACCTGGATGAAATTGCCCGGACCGCTTGGGGAAAAAGCCAACAAGGTCCGGTACACATTAACATCTCGTTTGATGAGCCATTGTATGGCCAAAATGAATTCGTCAAAGGAACTGGGCCTGTGTCAGAACCGTTGATTTTTCAGATGCCAGAGACTCAGCAGATGCCGGATGACTTGCAGGATATTGTATGCCAGCATGATCCACGGATTCTTTTGCACATTGGTCCGGTGGCATTGGGCCCGTCCCTTTCTACGGAGGTAGACGCGCTCATTGAGCGTTGTGCCGTGGTGGCAGATGTTTTTGGAGCCCATGGTTCAGGTGCTGAGTCGAGCACCATGCGTTGGATGTGTGGATGGGATCGACAAGCTGACGAACAGTGGATTCCGGATGCCATTGTGACCGTAGGACTTCCGCCAATGGACAAGCGATTTCGCAGTCTTATTGTGGATTGGGGGGTGCCTCATTGGCACTTGGGACATGAAGAGAATGATTGGAATATGTTTGGGTCCAAGGTGGGCCAATGGCGAATGGATGCCAAAAACGGCCTTAATGAGTTAGCCGATGCGTTGCCCGCATTCAACGGATACGCTCAACGTTGGGAGGTAAGGAGAATCCAATTGGAGGCCGCGGACATGCGCTCCCGAAATGATGAATGGGTTGATTTTAACGTATACCGCTGGTTGGCAGAGCACCTGCCCAAAGCGGGTCGCATTCATTTTGCAAATTCTACCTCAGCTCGGTATGCACAGTGGTTTCAATGGAATGCATCGCGTCTGTGTGCGAACCGCGGAGTAGCGGGAATTGATGGTTGCCTGAGTACCGCTGTTGGAGATGCATTGATGGATTCTGACACGCCTGTTGTAGCCATCTTGGGGGATGCTGCATGGCTTTATGACCTCAACGGTTGGCATGTGAATCCCCGGCCGAATAACCTGAAAATCATTGTGATTAATAACGGTGGAGGCAACATCTTTCGGTGGTTAAAAGGTCCGGCTGATTCCGGATTGCTCGAACGATTTTTTGAATCGGGTTTTGCGACAAATGTGCGCGGAACAGCTGAGCAGTTGGCCTTGCCTTATTTTTTGATTGATGGGTGGGATTCAATGGAAACAGGTTTTCAATCGTGGGCCAACAACTCAGGCTCCTGTTTGTTAGAAATTCAAACACCCGGAGAGGCTTCGGCAAACCATGTGCGCAATCATTGTGACACCATGGGAGAATGGCTTCGGGATTCTTAAAAATGGTGAGAATGAAATCTTGGATTCAAGCATCTAGGTTGCGCACGTTGCCGCTTGCGACAGCCTGCGTCATGGTGGGAGGAGGTGTTTCATTTCGATTAGCGAGCGCTCAACCCCTTACAGCGCAGCGGTTTGGGATCGTTTTTGCTTCTATTTTAATGACCGTCATTTTTTTGCAGGTTTTATCGAACTGGGCGAACGATTGGGGAGACTACGAGAATGGAGCGGACGATGCTTCGCGCACCGATCGAGCCGTAGCGTCGGGTCGCATTTCGCCCGAATCCATGAAACGAGCAGTGAAACGTTTGTCTGCCCTGGCCTTGGCCTCGGGAGTTTCAGCCATTGCGTTGGCGCTTTGGGGAACGGATTTGATTTCTGCGGCATGGGGCGTGCTGGTTTTGGGCCTGCTCGCCATAGTGGCAGCTTTTCGTTATACCGCTGGAGCGAATCCTTATGGTTACAGAGGATATGGTGACGTCATGGTGCTGGTATTTTTTGGTTGGATTGGTGTCGGAGGAACTGGGTTTTTGCTTTCGCACGACTGGGATTGGTCGTGGGTGTTGCCAGCGACGTGGTGCGGAGCCTTGAGCACGGCTGTATTGAATTTGAATAACATGCGCGATCACGTGAGCGATGAGCGAACAGGCAAGCGAACGTTGGTGGTTCAGATGGGATGGCGAAACGCCAAGGTTTACCACACGGCATGCTTTTTCGTGGGGTGGATATGCTGGTGGATCTTTGCGTTGTACGTCGAGGCAGGTTTGTGGCGTGGCTTGGGATGGATCGCACTCATTAATGCCGTGCATGCAGCGCATGTCGTGCGCGTTTGGGGAACAGAGGAGCCTCAGGCGCTGGATGGTGAGTTAAAAAAAGTAGCACTTTCGACGGCTGTTGCGGCCCTCTTCATTTTACTGGCTCAAACAGGGGCAGCGTAATGGATTCAATTGACAACTGTACGTTTGATTACTGCCGTCGCGATCTGCGTTTTCACGTGCCCGCGCAGACTTCGAGGGACACACTTCATTCGAAGCCGAGTTGGTTCATTCGGGTGAGGAACCATGCAGGGTTTGAAGGCTGGGGAGAATGCAGCATCATTCCCGGGCTCAGCCTGGATCAACCGCATGAAGTTGAGGCCTTTTTCGAACGGTGCGCAGCATCTAAAAAACTGGATGTATCCGAAGTTCCCGAGCACCTGCCAGCGGTTCGTTTTGCAATCGAATCGGCGATTCGATGCCTTCATCTTGCGCAAGATTTAACTTATTTCCCCGGGTCCTTTAGACAGGGCACAGCGAGAATTCCGATGAATGGCCTCATTTGGATGGAAGAACCGGAAGGCATGTTGCGACAGGCCAAGCGGCTTTTGGATGCAGGATTTGAAACGCTCAAAATGAAAGTGGGCACGTTGCCATTTGATCAGGAATACGGCTGGCTTCGTGAACTCCGTGAAGAATCGGGGTCAACGAAGACCCTCAGGTGCGATGCCAATGGAGCATTTTCAGTGGAGGAGAATGGATGGTCTGTGATGCAAAAACTGGAGGCCTTGGCGGATTTGGAGTTTCATTCCATCGAACAACCTCTGCATCCGACAGACCGGCCTCAATTGGCGCGTTTGTGTGCGGAAAGTCCCTTGCCGATTGGATTGGATGAGTCCTTGATTGGAGTGCATGGCAAAGGCAAGGTTCGCTTGTTGGAAGATATCAAACCCCAGTTTCTGATTTTAAAGCCGAGCTTACTCGGAGGATTTGCGCCTTCCCAAGAGTGGATAAGGCTGGCAGAGGAACGGGGAGTTGGATGGTGGGCCACTTCTGCATTGGAATCGAACCTGGGACTCTATGCCATTGCGCAATGGGTGAGTGATGGCGTTCAATCAAATGACCCGCTTCTTCCCCAAGGGCTCGGAACTGGTGGGTTGTTTGAAAACAACATTCAAGGCAGCATGGAAATTGGTCACGGTGAGTTAGCGAACAAGGCGCACATCAACGGTGCCTGGGACGCATTGCAAGCACTGATGTAAAGGAGTATGAACGAAGGTCGAATTTTTCTTCAAGGTCGATGGTGGCCGTTGCAACCGGAAAGCATTCCAGCGCTTGAATCGGCAATCGCTGCTCCATGGGAACAGGACGTAGTAGATGTGTTGCGTTCTTGGTGGGATGACTCAGAATACCTAACGGTTATGACCTCAGGCTCGACAGGGGATCCTCGACCGATCGACCATGCCAAGTCGTCAATGGTGGAGAGTGCGCGCAGGACCTTGCACCATTTTGGATTACACCCTGGAGCGACGGCGGGGTTGGCCATGCCCGTTAAATTCATTGGCGGTATGATGATGCTGGTGCGCGCCATAGTAGGTAAACTGGATGTGGTGGCAGTGCAGCCACAGGCGTGCCCGAAATTCTTCGATTCACCCGATTGTTTGCTGGATTTTGTGCCGCTAACTCCCGCCCAAGCTCAAGCTTTGCATGCGACAGACCCTGATCGTTGGCGTCGTATTCACTGCCTGTTGGTGGGTGGTGGAACCGTAAATCGCACGTGGTTGAAGTCGCTCAAGGATGGTCCCAGGATTGTCGAATCTTTCGGAATGACCGAAACCATTAGCCATTTTGCGCTGCGGACGTTGCACCCGAAAGCGGAGAAAGATTTTCATTGCTTGCCCGGTTTTCAGGTTTCTTCAGCCGAAAACGATGCTTTGGTGATTCAAGGACCTCATGGGCAGCGATGGGAAACAAGAGACGCGGCCCACGTTTCTTCCCCACACGCGTTCACATGGCTTGGAAGACTGGATGGAGTGGTCAATTCCGGTGGGATCAAAATACACCCCGAGCATGTTGAATCAATCTTGTCTTCGGTCATAGATCAACCTTTTAAATGCTTTGGAAAATTTGATGAGCATTGGGGTGAAATTCTAGTTTTGCGCATTCACGCCGAGACCGCCCCTCCCGATGCGGAGGCCATTCGAAGCCGGATATGGGCTCGGGCTGGGAATGATTTGTCAAAGCACCACAGCCCCAAAATCATTGAATGGGCACCTTTGCAGCAAACAAAAACTGGAAAATGGAAAATGCCTCTCCCATGAAATCTTTAGAAAAAAAACGAGTGGTTGTGTTTGCAACGCACAACGTAAATAAAGCGAGGGAGGTTCAGCAAATGCTGGGTCAATCCTTTGAAGTGAAAACCTTGACCGATATCGGATGCCATGAAGAAATTCCAGAGACGGCAACGACACTTGAGGGGAATGCACGGATTAAAGCCCAGCATGTGGTTGAAAATTATGGCCTCGATTGCTTTGCAGATGATACGGGATTGGAAGTTCAAGCGCTTGACGGGAGACCGGGTGTGCATACAGCGCGGTTTGCGGGTGAGGCCGCTACAGCATCAGACAACATGGTTAAATTACTCCAGGCGCTGGCAGATACCGAGAACAGGGAAGCCCGCTTCCGCACGGTTTTTTGCATGGTCCAATCTGGGCAAGAAACCTTCGTGGAAGGAATTTGTAATGGACACATTGCCCAGGAGAAATCAGGAGAAGATGGCTTTGGATACGATCCGGTATTCATCCCCGAAGGACGGGATTCAACCTTCGCTGAAATGTCACCAGAAGATAAAAACGCTGTGAGCCACAGGGGAAAAGCCGTCCGTTCCATGGTGAACACCTTGTTGGAAAGCTAATGACTTCTGGGGTAATCACCTGAAAAAGATGTTGCATCTTTGTGACAGCAAAATCGAAGCCGCATGAACTATTTGGAATTCGAAGAGCCGATCCGACAGCTCCGTGAACAGCTTACCCAAGCCAAGGAGTTGCAGGAACAGAGTGACGTTGATATGGAAGCTTTGGTTCAAGACCTTGAATCAAAAATCCGGGAAGTAACGGAAAGCATTTATTCCAATTTGACCCCTTGGCAGCGTGTCCAAGTGAGCCGGCACCCTGACCGGCCTTATACCCTGAATTACATCGATGCCTTGACGGACGGGAATTTCATGGAATTGCATGGAGACCGAACGGTGAAAGATGACAAAGCAATGGTAGGAGGGTTTGGATTCATGGACGATCAGTGCGTCATGTTCATCGGTCAGCAGAAGGGTATTAACACGAAAATGCGCCAATATCGAAACTTCGGAATGGCCAACCCTGAAGGATACCGGAAGGCTTTGCGCTTGATGCGCTTGGCTGAAAAATTTAACCGGCCGATTGTGACACTAATCGATACACCTGGAGCGTATCCTGGATTGGAGGCTGAAGAACGAGGCCAAGGAGAAGCCATTGCGCGAAATCTCATCGAGATGTGTCAATTGCGTGTGCCCGTGATTTGCATCGTCATCGGTGAAGGCGCCTCAGGCGGCGCGCTTGGAATTGGCATTGGAGACCGGGTATTGATGCTTGAGAACACCTGGTATTCAGTCATTAGCCCGGAATCATGCTCTTCCATTCTTTGGAGGAATTGGGAGCATAAAATGGAGGCTGCGGAGGCCCTAAAATTAACGGGTTCCGACATGCAGTCATTGGGCCTCGTAGATGGCATTATTCCCGAACCGTTAGGAGGTGCACATGCGCAACCTGACGCGATGTTCAATCAACTGAAGAAAGAAATCAAAAAGCACCTGAACAAGCTGGTTCCAATGGACTCTGATAAGCGAATCGACCAGAGAATTAGAAAGTTCTCAGCGATGGGGGTGGTAAATAGCTGACTATCTGCTTAGATTCCTTAGTTTTGCGCGAATTAGAAGATTCACACGTTTAAGAATGAATTGTAACACATACACCTGGAAGCGGTCCTTGACTGGGCTTTTGGCTTCCGTTTTGTTTTTGGCCGGCTGCACTGGATTGGGCAGCATGGAAAAGGAAATTGAAGCCATGGGGCTCGAAGCGACTCCTGAACCCTTGATCCTGCGCGGCAATCAAGTCGAATTGGAAATCTCAGGAAAGTTCCCTGCGAAATACTTCGGGAAGAAGGTTAGCATCGAAGCCACTCCCGTGGTAACATGGGAAGGAGGAAGTTCTTCTTTCGACATGCAAGGTTTCCAGGGGGAAGACGCCGCTGGAAACTATACGGTTGTTTCCTACGAATCAGGAAAGTCATTTTCTTATTCGTCGGCGATCCCTTTCGATCCTGCAATGGAGGATGCTTCAGAGCTTGCTGTTCAGATTTCAGGTCGACAAGGCAATAAAAGCGCATCTTTTGATCCGATTGTTGTTGGAGCAGGCGTCATCACGACCCCGTTGTGGGTTCAATCCGATGATCAATTTATTCCCGTGAAGGATGAATTCCAGCGTGTTATTACATACACCCAAGAGGCTACGATCAATTACAGCGTTCGATCAGCAGTTGTTCGCTCTGGAGAACTCCGTGACGAGGATTGGAAGGCGTTGACTGCACTGATGAAATTGTCGGTTGAAGCGGATAGTGTGACCATCACCGGGGCGTCCATCGAATCGTATGCATCACCGGAGGGCGAGATTGCTCTGAATGAGGACCTCGCAAGCGATCGTGCGAGTTCTGCTGCTGAAGCGATGACGCGTGGGATGAAACGAATGAAGCTCACAGCAGATGATTCATTCTATGCGCTGGTTCCAAAGGGAGAAGATTGGCAGGGCTTCAAGTCATTGATGCAGTCTTCGAACATCGAGGATAAGAATTTGATTCTCCGCGTGCTCGAGATGTATACAGATAAGAACAAGCGCGAAGAGGAAATCAGAAACATCGCCAAGACGTATAAGGAAATTGAAAAGGACATCCTGCCTGCACTGCGTCGGTCTCAGCTCGTTGTTTCATACGATGTTGAAGGTTACACAGATGAAGAGTTAAGAAATTACTCCATGAGCAACCCTGATATGCTGACAGCAGATGAACTGCTTTTTGCAGCGACACTGTTCGATGACATGAATGATAAATTGACTATCTACCAGAGTGCTGCACGAGTCCATGCTGATGATTTCCGAGGATACAACAATGCAGGCTGTTGTCTTGCTGAGATGGGGCGAATGAATCAAGCATGGGAGTTGTTTGAGCAAGCTTTGGAATTGGACCGAAACAAAGCCGTCGTAAACAACGTGGCAGCTATTATGCGCAAGGACGGTGACATCGACGGTGCCATGAAGTTGCTGAACGAAGCTGCAGGAGCTGGTCCTGAGGTCGGTTACAACAAAGGAATCATCCTGATTCAAAAAGGAGATTATGCTTCAGCGATTTCCAATATGGGCCGAGTGAGTACGGTAAATGTGGCTTTGGCAAAGCTGCTCAACGGCGATGCGGGTGCGGCAAAAACCACACTCGAAAATGCAGGAGACGATAGCGCAGTTGCGCACTATGTACTGGCCATTGCGTGTGCACGATTGAACGATTCGGCGGGCGTTAAGAAGAACTTAAGCCAAGCCTTGGCGAAGGATCCAAGTTTGCGCAAGAAGGCGGAAAAGGATTTAGAGTTCCGCGACGTGCGTGAGGCCATCGGCATGTAATTCAAAAAGACTTCATTGAAAAGCCCCGGTTCGCTGGGGCTTTTTTTTGCTCCTCATTTGGAGAGCGGTACATTCGCTCCATGTTAAGAATTGGATTTTTGGTGCGTGCGGTTGTCTTAACGGCAACTGTGTTGGTCTCGGAGTCTTTGGTCGCTCAAGATAAGGTGAGGTCTGTTGAGGAATTTTTATTTGATTTGCCAGATGTCCGGTTTAAGGCCATTGCTCCGCCCTCGCATTTTCAGAAGGCATGGGCATTGCAAATACGTCAACCTCTGGATCATGCACATCCTGATGCAGGGAGCTTCTGGCAAAGGGTTTATGTCTCCCTTTTGGATGTCACCAGCCCAACGGTTTTGGTGACCGAGGGGTATGGTCGTGGGAATAATTATGCGAGCGAATTAGCTCAAGAAGTCGGTGCCAACCAAGTAGTGGTGGAACACCGGTATTATGGCGAGAGCATGCCGGATTCATTGGATTATCGTTATTTGAATATTCGACAGGCTACAGCGGATTTACATCGTATACGGACTTTATTGGGAGCTTACTTTCAGTCACCTTGGCTTGCGTCGGGCATCAGTAAGGGCGGGCAGACAACGATTTATTATCGGTACTTTTATCCGGATGACGTCGTGGCGAGCGTTCCCTATGTTGCGCCCATTAATTTGTCCTTGGAAGATGATAGGATCTACTCATTTTTAAACACGGTAGGCAGTCGAAAATGTCGCAGCCGAATTGAAGATATTCAATTGCGCATTCTGACTGATTATGACGCGAGTCTATTGCGGTTGAAATGGCATGCGAAGGGAGAGGGATTGCGGTTTGATTACTTGACTTTGGAAGAGGCCTTTGAATATGCCGTCCTGGAATATCCTTTTTCCTTCTGGCAGTGGGGCGCAGATTGTGCAGATATTCCTGATGCAAATGCGGATCTAGAAGAGGTGTTGGATCACTTTTTGACGGTAAGTGGTATGGGTTTTTTCTCAGACGAGGGCATGGAGGGTTATGCATCTCACTATTACCAATGCGCTGCTGAATTTGGTTACTACGGCTACGAAACCCATTCGTTTAAGGAATTACTTCGCGCATTGCCTACGAGCCACAATCCCTCTGCAATTTTCACTCCCAATCACATGGACGTGGTCTACGACGGAGGAGCATTGGCAGATTCCGTGTACCATTGGGTGGAAGAGAAAGGGGACGGATTTATCTACATCAACGGTGCGTTGGATACCTGGAGTGCGACGGCGATGCCTGCAAACCCGAGTCGTGATGCATTGTATTTTTTCCTAGAAGGTGAAAGCCACGGGTCGGCGCGGATGCGGAACATGGTTGACGCGCAAAGAGATGCTGTCAAGAATTCTTTAGAACGTTGGTTGGGCAGCTCCGTAACAGGAGCTCTAGCCGATTGAGTCAGCAATGGGCATGCCCATTTTGAGTGCCGCATCCCATAATACAATCCCGGCGCATACGCTGACATTGAGGCTCTGCTTGACACCGAATTGAGGGATTTCAATGGCAATGTTTGCGGAAGCTGTGGTTGAATGCTCAACACCTCGAACTTCGTTTCCAAATACAAAAGCCCATTTTTCACCAGGCTTCGGAGACCAGTCGTTTAACATGATGCTCGACTCGGTTTGTTCGATTACGGCGATTTGGAAGCCTTCGGAGCGCAATACCTCTATCGCATTCAAAGCCGATTCATGGCCTCTCCAAGGAACGTGCTCTGAGGAACCGAGTGCGCTTTTGAGGATGTCTCTGTGCGGTGGGTTTACCGTGTATCCGCACAAGTCGATGCCATCAATTCGAAATGCATCTCCCGTCCGAAAGAAGGCCCCCACGTTTTGCCCGGAACGGATGTTTTCCAATACGAAACGAACCGCAAGCTTTGGCGCATCTGCATACGCATCTGAAGATAGCCGATGACGTTCTGGACTCATGATGCGGGAGTGCGTTTGTCCATGATTTCTTTCAGTGCAAAATACTCGTCTCGAAGTCGTGCAGCTTCCATGAAGTCCAATTCTTTTGCAGCGATTTCCATGCGCTTTTTAGTATGCTCCGTGGATTTTTCGAGCGCTTCGTTTGACATGGTCTCCCAAACAGGGTCCGTAGCCACCGGTGCGGGTTCAGCGACCATGTGCCTTGGTCGATCGTCAATTTGGCGGCTTTGTTCGAAGATGGTCTTTTTCTGCTTTATGATTTGCTGCGGTGTGATGCCGTTCGCCGCATTGAATTCCTCTTGTTTCTCTCTTCTGCGCTGAGTTTCATCCATGGTGCGTGCCATGGAGTCCGTGATTTTATCGGCATACATGATCACGCGGCCGTTTACATTTCGTGCAGCTCGACCAGCGGTTTGTGTGAGCGAACGATCCGATCTTAAAAAACCTTCTTTATCGGCATCCATGATGGCTACCAAAGACACTTCTGGAATGTCCAATCCCTCCCGGAGCAAATTGACCCCCACGAGCACATCAAACACGCCGTCCCGAAGTTCTCGAATGATTTCGACACGATCCAATGTCTTCACATCTGAGTGGATATATCGCGCAGGTATGCTCAGGCGATCAAGGTACTTCGTGAGCTCCTCTGCCATGCGTTTGGTCAACGTGGTAACGAGGGTGCGTTCCCCCTTTTCAATGGTGATGCGAATCTCACCAATGAGATCGTCCACTTGATGGGTACAGGGGCGGACGTCTATTGGAGGGTCAAGCAAGCCCGTAGGCCGAATGACCTGTTCCACGATCACACCTTCTGATTGCTCCAATTCATAATCGGCCGGAGTTGCGGAAACATAGACAACTTGGTTGGTCAGGGTGTTGAATTCGTCGGCCTTCAAAGGACGGTTATCCATCGCCGAAGGTAGCCGGAATCCGTAATCGACCAGTGCTGTTTTGCGCGATCGATCGCCTCCAAACATCGCCCCAATTTGGGGCACCGTTACGTGGCTCTCGTCCACCACGAGCAGGAAATCATCGGCGAAGTAGTCAAGCAAACAGAATGGCCTTTCTCCTGGCTGCCTTCGATCGAAATAACGGCTGTAGTTTTCGATGCCATTGCAGAACCCGATCTCTTTGATCATTTCCAAATCATACAGAGTGCGCTCCTCGAGTCGCTTAGCCTCGAGGTATTTCGCTTGTTCAGCAAAAAATGCTTTTTGCTTTTCCAGATCTTGTTGGATTTCCCAAACAGCCTGATCGGTAGTGGATTTACTCGCGACGAATAAATTAGCTGGATAAATGATGATGTCGTCAAATGCATGCATTCTTGCTCCAGTGTCCGGATCAATGGTTTCCAGTTGCTCGATTTCATCGCCCCAAAAGTGCACGCGCAGCGCATGATCGGCATAGGCGAGAAATACATCGACCGTATCACCCTGTACTCGAAAGGTCCCCCTTTTAAATTCAGCGCGTGTCCTGCTGTACAAAGCACTGACCAGGGTATGTAAAAAGGCGTTGCGTCCCCACTTTTGTCCCACCTTTAAGGGAATAACGCTTTTGTGGAATTCAACCGGATTTCCGATGCCGTAGATGCAACTGATTGATGCAATGACGATGACATCACGTCGGCCACTGAGCAAAGAAGAAGTGGTGCTCAACCTCAGTTTCTCGATTTCCTCGTTGATGGCAAGGTCTTTCTCAATGTACGTATTGGTCGTGGCGATGTAAGCTTCAGGCTGGTAATAGTCATAGTAGCTTACGAAATACTCCACCAGGTTATTGGGGAAGAACTCCTTGAATTCACTGTAAAGTTGCGCAGCCAGCGTTTTGTTGTGACTTAACACGAGCGTTGGTCTTTGTGTCTGCGCGACGACGTTGGCCATCGTAAATGTTTTTCCGGACCCCGTGACGCCCAGTAGCGTTTGATTTTGGGTGCCGTTTTGAATTCCTTCCACCAATTGATTGATGGCCTCAGGTTGGTCACCTGCCGGCTGGTATTCGCTGTGGAGTTCGAATTTCATGTGGGTGCAAAGGTATGGCGGCTGCCAAGCGTGTTGAAAGTTAGGATCAACAAAAAAGCCAAGCTGTGAAGCTTGGCTTTTTTATAACACCTGGTGGTCGCAATCAATCGGCGACGACCTCGAATTTTACCGTTGCGGTAACTTCTTTGTGCAATTTGATCGTGGCTTCGTA
>DBBR01000097.1:0-239 GCA_002292325.1 Flavobacteriales bacterium UBA979
CAAAGAACCAAAAAGCATACGCTGACAAAGTCGACTTTGAAAAGGCTTACACACTTGCTGAAGCTTCGGCTTTAATCAAGGAATGTGCAGGCTCTAAATTCGATGAGACAGTGGACATTGCTGTGCGACTCGGCGTAGATCCTCGAAAAGCAAACCAGATGGTGCGTGGCACAGTTTCGTTGCCTCACGGCTCCGGCAAGACTGTGCGTGTGCTCGTGCTTTGCAACCCTGACAAAGAG
>DBBR01000097.1:254-3900 GCA_002292325.1 Flavobacteriales bacterium UBA979
CACACCCCAAGTCATGGGAAAGGTTGGTGCGTTAGGACGCGTTCTCGGACCACGAGGACTCATGCCAAACCCCAAATCAGGAACCGTGACAATGGATGTTGGCAAAGCTGTTCAGGACGTAAAGGCTGGAAAAATTGATTTCAAGGTTGACAAGTATGGTATCATCCATGCCTCTGTCGGAAAAGTATCTTTTGATGCGAAAAAGTTGGAAGAAAACGCGTTTGAAGTGCTTAGCACATTGATGCGTTTAAAGCCAGCTGCGGCGAAAGGTATGTACATGATGAGCATCTCATTGAGCTCGACCATGGGCCCTGGAATTTTGGTGGATCAAAAATCGGCAACCGCTTAATTAAAGAATCATGAATCGACAAGAGAAGAATCAATTGATCGACGAGCTTTCTGAAGTACTGCGGGAAAACAGTGTTTTCTATCTTACAGATGCTTCGGGTCTGGATGCAGAGACTACAACTGAATTGCGTCGAGAGAGTTTCAAAAAGGATCTCACCGTTCGCGTTGTGAAGAACACTCTTCTTCGTAAAGCAATGGAGCGTGTTGAGGAAAAGAATTTCGATGAGTTGTATGGTTCCCTCGTGGGGCAAACAGCTCTGTTCGTTGGTGATGTTGGCAATGTGCCAGCCAAACTGATCAAGGAATTTGCCAAGAAACATGAGAAGCCAGTTTTGAAAGCTGCATACGTCGAAGAAGCTTGTTATGTAGGTGCAAATCAACTAGATCTTTTGACTTCGATTAAATCGAAGGATGAACTTCTGGGAGACATTGTCATGCTGTTGCAATCACCGGCCAAGAATGTCTTGGGCGCTTTGCAGTCAGGTGGCAACACCATTTCCGGTTTGGTCAAAGCCTTGGAATCCCGAGGTGTTTGATACTATTCAATAATTTAGAAACACACAATTCAATCAACAATCATGGCTGATTTGAAAACAATGGCAGAAAGCCTAGTCAACCTCACAGTAAAAGAGGTGAATGAGCTTGCCGAAATTTTAAAAGACGAATACGGTATTGAGCCTGCTGCTGCTGCAGTAGCTGTTGCTGCTGGCCCAGGTGCCGGTGGTGGAGGCGAAGGTGCTGAAGCGAAGTCTGAATTTGATGTAATCCTCACTGCTGCTGGCGCTGCGAAACTCGCAGTAGTAAAAGCAGTGAAGGAGCTAACCGGTCTCGGGTTGAAAGAGGCGAAGGAAATCGTTGATAACGCTCCAGGTCCTGTGAAGGAAGGAGTGGCAAAAGACGAAGCCGAAGCGCTCAAGAAACAACTCGAAGAAGCCGGTGCTGAAGTTGAGCTTAAGTAAGCGAAAGCTTTAACTGATTTCAGGTCTAGGTGGGGAAGCAGGTTCCCCACCCAGACCTTTTTTGCCTTGTCTGAACCTGCAATCATCGCCGCCTGTTTCCACTATAGATCACAAACACCATGACTCTGGTGAAACCAAATACCCCGGAACGGATAAGCTTTTCCTCTGTTGAGCTGCCGCTTTCACGACCTGATTTCTTGGACATTCAATTGCGCTCTTTCCAAGAGTTTTTCCAATTGGAGACCAATCCCGAAAACCGAGAATCAGAAGGCCTTTTTAAGGTCTTCAGCGAGAATTTTCCAATCACAGATACGAGGAACCAGTTTGTTCTGGAATTCTTGGATTATTTCGTCGACCCGCCGCGCTATTCAATCAATGAATGCATTGAGCGAGGATTGACGTACAGTGTGCCCCTCAAGGCAAAACTGAAACTGTATTGCACAGATCCAGAACACGAAGACTTCGAGACCATTGTTCAAGATGTTTATCTGGGCACCATTCCGTACATGACACCGCAAGGTTCGTTTGTGATCAACGGAGCTGAGCGCGTGATAGTCAATCAGCTTCATCGTTCACCTGGCGTTTTCTTCGGGCAGAGTCGCCATGCGAATGGAACGAAGCTTTATAGCGCACGTATCATACCGTTCAAAGGTTCATGGATTGAATTTGCGACGGATATCAATAGCGTGATGTATGCGTACATCGACCGCAAGAAAAAATTACCTGTTACCACACTATTGCGTGCTATCGGTTTTGAAACCGATCGCGATATTCTGGATATTTTCAACCTGGCTGACGAGGTGAAAGTGACCAAAACGGGATTGAAGAGGGTCATCGGCCGACGACTTGCCGCGCGTGTCCTTAAAACATGGGTGGAAGACTTCGTTGATGAAGACACCGGTGAGGTCGTGAGCATCGAACGAAATGAGGTGATCCTTGATCGTGAGACGGTACTCGAAAAAGAGCACATGGAGCTCATTACTGAGTCAGGAGCGAAGACGATCATTTTGCACAAGGAAGACATCAATCAGTCTGACTATGCGATCATCTACAATACTTTACAAAAAGATAGCTCCAACTCAGAAAAGGAGGCAGTAGAGTATATCTACCGACAGCTTAGAAATGCTGAGCCACCAGATTTGGACACAGCGCGAGGAGTGATTGATAAATTGTTCTTCTCTGAACAGCGCTATGATCTTGGTGAGGTTGGGCGATTCCGTATCAACCGAAAGCTCGATATCAAAGATGACGTTCAAAATCGAACGTTAACGAAGGATGATATTCTTCTTATCATCAAGTACTTGCTAGACTTGGTGAATTCCAATGCGGATGTAGATGACATTGATCACTTGTCCAACCGACGGATCAGAACTGTTGGTGAGCAACTCTACAGCCAATTTGGTGTCGGTTTGGCGCGAATGGCGCGAACCATCCGGGAGCGAATGAACGTTCGGGACAATGAGGTTTTCACCCCAACGGATTTGATTAACGCGAAAACCCTGAGTTCCGTAATCAACAGCTTTTTCGGAACGAACCAGTTATCTCAGTTCATGGATCAAACGAATCCATTGAGTGAGGTGACACATAAACGCCGTATTTCGGCACTCGGACCAGGTGGTCTCTCGCGGGAGAGAGCAGGATTCGAGGTTCGAGACGTGCACTACACGCACTACGGTCGCTTGTGCACGATTGAGACGCCGGAGGGTCCAAACATTGGCCTGATCAGTTCACTTTGCGTTTTTGCCAAAGTGAACCGCCTAGGATTCATCGAAACGCCTTACCGAAAGGTGGAGAACGGAAAAGTGTCCTCCAAGCCAGAGGACGTCATCTACCTTTCTGCCGAGGATGAGGATTCGAACCTCATTGCTCAAGCGAATGCGCCGGTATCCAAGGATGGAACGTTCGAAAACAGCATTGTTAAGGCGCGATTGGAGGGTGATTTCCCTCAAGTGGCACCGGACCAATTGCACTACATGGACGTGGCGCCAAACCAAATCGCTTCGATTGCTGCATCCCTCATTCCTTTTTTGGAGCACGATGATGCGAACAGAGCGTTGATGGGATCAAATATGATGCGTCAGGCGGTACCGTTGATGCGCCCGGTGGCGCCAATCGTCGGAACTGGTTTGGAGCAGGCAGTTGCGGAGGATTCTCGGATTTTGCTCCGGGCCGAAGCGGACGGCGTTGTTGAATTTGTCGATGCGAACGAGATTCACATCAAATACAACCGCGACGAGATGGATGAACTTGTATCATTTGAAGATGCAATCAACGTTCTCCAAGTTCCTAAGTTCATCCGAACGAACCAAGGGACTTGCATGAATTTGAAGCCGATGGTC
>DBBR01000065.1 GCA_002292325.1 Flavobacteriales bacterium UBA979
ATGCCATCATCGCAGGTGGCACAAGCCACGCAAGAACCGCCGCAGTCTATGTCCGTTTCATCACCGTTCTGGATGCCATCATCGCAGGTGGGCTCTGGATTGGATCCAGAGACGCAAAAATTGCTGCTTTCACTGGAACCAAACGATGCCCCAGACGCCAACACATTGCCTTCTGAATCCGTTACAGAATAATCACCATTGCCATATCCACAACACAAGCCATCGCCGTAACTATCAAAGATGGTGAAATTGTAACATCCGTCGGGCAGACATTGTGCAATGGCAATCGTCGAACCGTCAGGACTCGACCCGTAAGTTCCTCCGGAGGCAACCACTGTTCCAGCATCGGTAATTTGCCACGATGTTTCTTCAGGATAGTTATCCAAGTTAATCGTCACCGTTACATCCACACCATCGCATACACATGGCTCACATGAAGGTCCTCCGCAATCTACTCCTGTCTCATAGCCATTTTGGATACCGTCTTCACAAGTAGGGGCAACGACTGCTCCGCAAGCCGACGAGTTCAACAAACTTGATCTGTATCCTCCGCTTTCAAACAGGGCACGCATTCGATTTTTTTGGCCTTCGGTGTAAAGGTTCATGCACGCATCATCAGAGTAATCCATGTAATTCTGAACCATATCAACCGATCCACAAGCTTCGGTTCCAAGATCACAACCGTAATTCGCTCCATTGGAACTCGGGGTATCTCCAACAAAGTCGTCCACATTGCACCCTCCATCGCCCCAAATGTGGCGAAGGTTCATCCAGTGCCCAACTTCGTGGGTGGCCGTTCTTCCTGCGTCAAAAGGTGCAGACGCTGTGCCAATCGTTCCGAAATATTGATAATCAATTACTACGCCATCTGTCGAGGGACTGCCGCCCGGAAATTGAGCATAACCGAGAATTCCTCCGCTGATGTCGCACACCCACATATTCAGGTAATCCGATGCGGGCCATGCATCTGAACCGCCCGATGAAGATGACTTCATGGCATCGTTGGTCCCAAAGGCCGTTGTTGATGTCGGCACGCGCAGAATTCCGTCGGTTGGGTTTCCTGAAGGGTCTGAAGCCGCCATGCAAAATTCAATCTCAGAATCAGCTGCTTGCGACCAAACATCATCTGCATCCGCATTCAACCTTCTAAAGTCATCATTGAGTACCTGAATTTGAGACAAAATCTGAGCGTCCGAGATGTTTTCGGTGTTGTTGTTGTAAATCACGTGAACAACAACTGGTATCGTGACAACCCCTGCGACCTCTCTCGTGCCATTGGCATCGAGATTTAGCAAGTGCTGTTCAATGGCCTCCAAATTGGCGGCCCTTTTGGGGTCTTCAGCAAGTTGCTGTTCGAGGACCTCCATGGAACCGCAATTTCGTTGAGCGGACAGTGAGAATGTTGTGAGGATAGTCAGCAGAATCAGAAGGAACTTTTTATTTTTCATGGTCCGTGATTGGTTTACGTACGAGAAACGGTAATTTGCTGGTCGAATTAGCGATTCTTATTTTTGTGATTGGATTCACAATTACGGTAGTTTTTCGTTAAAAAAAAAACTCAAAATGCGGAAAGATATCCTTCATTGCATTTTTCTACTGGGACTATTTTGGCCGGCTCTTGCTTGCTCACAAATTATCCTTTCGGAAGTGTCCAGCTCTGGGAGTTGGCTAGATGAAGACAACGACGGTGTTGACTGGATCGAAATACGTAATGAGGGCAATGATCCGGTCGACCTAACAGGCTACCTACTCAATGATGATGACCAATTACAAGGTGCCTGGACCATTCCTTTCTCGAATTTAGATCCGGGAGAACGCGTCCTGTTCTTAGCGTCCGGAAAAGATCGCCCTTATTTGCCCGAAAACTGGCAATGCCCCGCCCTGGAATCAGACAATTGGCGTTACATCGTTCCGAACTCCGCCGTTCCGACGAATTGGAACTCAGTCGATTTTAACGCCAGCATTTGGGATGTGGCACCGGGTGGATTTGGATACGGGGACGGTGATGACCAAACGATTTTAAACAATGCAAGCAGCGTCTTTTTACGCAGAAACTTTTTTATCACTGATCCTGCAGACTGGGGGTATTTGTCCGTTGCGATTGATTATGATGACGGGTTCATCGCCTACCTCAACGGTACGGAGATAGGACGTTCTCCATCTATGAATAATGTGGCCGGGAATTACAATGACGTTGCAACAACCTACGTTGAAGCATTGCTTTACAATGGTGGCCAGCCCCTTCAATCAACCTGGACTGCACAGGACATTGAAGAACTGCTTGTTCCAGGAGAAAATGTGTTTGCTGTTCAGGTCCACAACAATTCTGCCAATTCAAGTGATCTCACTATTCGGCCTTTCTTGGGTCTTACCCGCAAAGATGGCACAGACACTTTTTGGCCAGCTCCACCTGAATGGTGGCCCGAATTTGAATACCACATGCACACTTCGTTTGCGATCTCATCGAGCGAAACAGTTTATCTCATAAGCCCTTCAGGAGAAACATTGGACCAACTCCCGATGCTGGAAGGATTGCCTACCGGGTATTCGATTGGACGAGCGGAGGGCACCTCTGCAGGATTGTGCATTTTTGAAAATGAAACCCCCGATGCAGCCAACGATGATGGACCGTGCGTTTCAGGAATTCTCGCAGCCCCAGCACTCACAACGCCATCTGGATGGTACGATGCACCTCTGACCGTTCAAGTTGCCTTTCCAAATGCAAATCAGACGGTGCGTTACACCACCAATGGAGATGTGCCAACAGAAGCATCTCCCGCCTTCCCTGCCTCAGGCATCACAACCAATGAATCCACCGTTCTGAGCGTGAGAGCTTACAGCAATGATGGAAGCGAGTTGCCCAGTCCTGTGAAAGACGCAACGTTCATCGTTGATGAATTCGCCCCCATTCTGCCCACCTTTTCCATCATAACCGACTACGATAATTTATGGGATTGGAACACTGGAATTTATGTCATGGGACCAAATGCATCGGAGGAATATCCTCACTTTGGCTCCAATTTCTGGGAACCGTGGTCGAAACTATCACGCATGCAGTTCTTTGATGCCAATGGTGTGCTCCAATCAGAGGATAAAATGGACCTGGAGATTCATGGTGGCTGGTCACGAGCGGAGCCACAAAGGTCTTTTCGGTTGGATTTTAAAAATGAATACAGTGGAGATTTTGAATGGCCCATCTTCTCAGATAAACCCTGGTTGAATTCATTCAACAACATCAATTTGCGCAACGGTGGCCAACACAGTTGGGCAACCAAAATGCAAGATGGTGTGATTGCCCGGCTTGCATTAAACACCCACAACATGGCGAGTTCGTGGGAACCTTCTCATGTCTATCTGAATGGCGAATATTGGGGCCTTTATGCCGCTCGAGAGAAGCTGGACGAGCACTACATCGCAGACAATTTTGGTACAGAGTCAGAATCGGTTGATTTAATTGGTCCGTTCGCGGTGCTGAATGGATCGGATGCTGATCTCCAAGCTTCTGCTAATCTGATGATGTCTACACCAACAGGGAATTCCAACTTTGTTTCGTTGTTTTCAGAACGGTTTGATATCGAAAACTACATGGATTACTTCATTTTCGAAACGTATGCGCAAAACACCGACTGGATGGGCATCGCTTGGGGACTGAACAATGTGAAGGCATTCAGACCATCGCCTGAAGAAAAGTGGCATTACATCCTCTACGATACCGACGCGGGTTTCGGCTTTTTTGGGGCAAGTGTTTGGGACAACTTCATTCAATTGGCACGCAACCCGGGGTACCCCAACCTGCACAGCGACTTATTCGATCGCATGCTCGACAACACCGAATTCAGATTGCGGTTTATCAACCGGTATGCAGATCTCGTGAACACGCTTTTTCAGACCAATTCGTTCAATGATCAGGTCACCGAAGCGATGGATGCTATCACAAGCTCCATGCCTTATCACATCTATCGATGGAATTCCCCTGGATCATTGACAAATTGGCTGAACGCTCTCAACACCCTCACCCAACACAACACGAATCGCATCGGAACGTCGCGCAATCATTTGATGTCCAGCTTTGGTCTTCCCGAAGATTACGAATGCACCTTGGATGTTTTCCCTCCACTTGCTGGTACCGTTCGCGTGAACACCATCACTCCGGGCCCATTGCCTTGGGATGGAGTGTACTTCAAAGATTGCCCCATCGAAATTGAGGCTTATGCTGAGCCCGGCTGGATGTTTGACCAATGGGATATGAACGCTCACATTCAATCTGGAGCCATGAATGCCACCGACCATGCCAATGTCATCTCCCTCCATTCGAACGATCTCTACCGCGCCAGATTCGAACCCTGCCCTACCGACGCCTCCGTCGACTTAGTGCTAAGCGGAACCTTGCTCCAAGCGGAAACAACTGGAATCCCATTCATCGATTCCATTGAATGGTCCATGAACGGGGAGGTTTTAGGCTCAGGAATGGAATGGCTCCCGGAATGGGATGGCCAGTATTTCGCATCGGTCTATTTCGATGGATGCTTGGTAGAATCCGGTGGGTTTTGGACCAACGGCGTGGACATTGCCGATCAGGTTAAAGAAGCACCTGCCGCCACCCTCTACCCCAACCCTGCCAATGACCACGTGCTGCTCACCTCATTCGATCGGGAATCAGATGTAAAGGTATTCAATGCGATGGGACAATGGATCTGGGGCGGTGCAGCTCTCACAGCAAGGGTTCAGGGAACACGTGGTGAACGAATCTGGGATGTGGACACAAGCAAATGGCCCGAAGGCACTTACTTTGTGCACTTCGGACCATTGCAAGTTGAGAAGCTCATCGTCCATCGCTAACCGACGGACTGAGGCTTTCCTTATTGGTTAGCTTCCATTCTGCGACGCTGATCCTCCGAAAACGAATCCAATCCCTCGGCTGTGCCTTCCGCTCCTTTCTTGGTGGGT
>DBBR01000025.1:0-14001 GCA_002292325.1 Flavobacteriales bacterium UBA979
TCTCCAGAGGACCCCAAAACTTCGTCAAGTATCACAGACCCATCTGGCAATTGTACTGTGTAGCGCATAGGCTGGCTGTACTTAAAAGTCCGAAAGTATTTGTAGGTAATGTTTCCTTCCTTGTCCTTCTTTTCTTCTTTTACATCCTCTGGTGATGTATGTTCAAAAAACTGAATTTCAACGGTCACCTTAACCCCTTCCGAAGCACGTGTCATCCCTTCTAAGTTGACTTTGGAGCCAATGATACCGGGCTCAAAAAGTCGCTCTTTAGGTATTGGTTTAGTCGGCAATACCAATTGAGGCTTTTTCTCGTCCAGCAAGGCACGCTCCAGCAATTTGGCACCTGTTCCTTTCGAATTGTAAGCCTCAATTTCTCTATCGTAATTCTCCTGTGCCATTTGAGTGTCTATTTCCCACTGCTCAAATTCCGCATCAAATTGATCACGGTAGGCTTGGTTCACTACGGTATGATATGTCACAACGCCGTTAGGCAACGGCTCACTGGGGCGACTGATGTATTCAACTTGGACAGTCTCTCGCTTCACATTTTGGGCATTGCCAATTGTGAAAAACGTTACAGCAAGGATGATTGATAGAATTCGCACGGCTTTGTTTTTGACGAATTTAACCGAAACGACTCTACCACCAAACTATCGAAGCACAAAGCTAGTCGCCCAGCAACCAGCTAAGGCCAATGGATTGATACCCAAAGTCGTGATTCAGCCCCATCGCCATGCTCCAATCCCATTGGATTCGGTCATTCTGAAGCCATGTGAAACCGGCATCCATGGCTGCGCGGTGACCCGCTTCATTCGTCCATGTCCCGTAGGGCTCGGCATAGATCGACCATCCACCCCCTATTGCGCGTCCCACTGCCAAAGCGTAAGCCCATCCATCGATGCCATTGTCCCAAAGGCACCCCACGTTATACCCCAAGGCCCAAGCCTCTCCGACATCATGGCTGAGGCATAACTTGTGCGAACTGGGCACACCCGATTCGCCGCTGGTGGGCAAGGCCCAGTGACTCAATACGGCTAACATGTGTCCGTTGGTTGCTCCATCCAAGACGTTCCACTTGACACCAAGTTCCATATCGGTGGTTGATGAAGCTCCGAGTGTGCTCTGTTCACTTCGAACCCGATTTTGGTTGTAAACCCACCTCAATTCCAGCTTCTCGTTAACGGGGAGGCGCACGAGAGATGTGGGGGTCATCCAGCGCGTTTCGGCTTCCGCGTCCTCCCATTCAACCAGCACTCCACCCTCCCATTGAACGAGTCCAAGCGGAACAATTGCTGCACTCTCGGTTTGATCTGGTCGGTCGGTCACGATCTCTTGCGCTGTCGCATTTCCTAACGCAAAAAACACAACAACAACACTCCATTTTATTCCTCTCATCCTCATGGAACAAAACTACTTCAAATCCAGTTTACAGTGATCATTTTTGTGTAAATTAGAGTATGCAAAGGGCAACATTCATTCGAGGCTCCGCCATCGTGGGAGCGAGTGCGTTAATGCCTCGCTTATTGACCGCTAGTTCGGGCATGTTCTCCGTGTCGGGTGAACGGAGTGTCGCCCGGATTCTGAGTGCCAAGCGCAGCATGGTTCAAAATGTACCGGTGCTCCGGGCGTTTGCTGGAGGCCAAGATGATCTCGTTTCGCCTTTTGTTATGTTGGATGAGTTTGGTCCGTTGGATGTCGAGCCAGGAAGCACGGGCATGGACATTCAGGCGCACCCGCATGCCGGAGTGATTCCGACGACGTATTTGGTGCAGGGCAGCGGCAGGCATACCGACAGCCTGGCCAATGACATTGTGTATCACGAAGGCCAGTACATGCTTTTTAATTCGGGACGCGGGGCGATCCATGAGGAAGTCAGCGACGATCAACTGCGCGTGCAAGGCGGAGTCGTCCATGGATTCCAAATCTGGTTGAACTTGCCCGCGGCTGAGAAGTTCTGCACCCCAGAAACCGCTATCCACAACCCAGAAGACTTACCCGTCATTGAAACAGCCGAGTACCAAATCAAGGTGCTCATTGGGAGTTTGTTTGGACAGCGTTCTCCAACGGCAACCTACTCGCCTGCGTTTTATTACCATATCAAGATGCAGCCGGAGGCACGATTGAATATTCCCGTAACATCCGGGCACAATGCGTTTATTTATGTGGTTCACGGCGAAGTAGAGTTGGAAGGCCGGCACGCTGTGCAAGACGAACAAATGGCGCTTTATGAGCGCGAGGGGGATGAACTGCGGTATTATTCCCGCAACGGCTGTGAATTTTTGCTCCTAGGCGGACAGCCGTTGAACGAACCGGTGGTTTCGTACGGTCCTTTTGTGATGAACACACAAGACCAAATCAACCAGTGCTTCCAGAATTATCGAGCCGGTCGCATGGGAGAACTCTGAAGCACATCGCTTAGAATGGCAGCGTCGCTGACACCCAAGGCGCAGCGAAACCGAAATCAGCTGTTTTGACGCCGACGATTCCATAATCCCACAACCAACCATTGCGCGGACTCAGGTTCCGGACCCCCATCGAGACAATAACAACATTTCGATTTTGGTTCCCGAAATTCGAGTTCGGCAAATAGTAGTAAGTGAGATTGGCCCCCGTAACCAGCGTCGAATATTGGTAATTGTTGATGAAGTAATTCTCGGTAATAAACCATCG
This sequence comes from Flavobacteriales bacterium UBA979, assembly GCA_002292325.1. Taxonomy (GTDB): domain Bacteria; phylum Bacteroidota; class Bacteroidia; order Flavobacteriales_D; family Sanyastnellaceae; genus UA16. The sequence continues at coordinate 2,671 of DBBR01000025.1, forward strand.
GTTCTCCCCAATTTGAGTCATCCCGCTAACACTCAAAAGCAAGGGCCGGACATAATTTTGTTCGTACTCGGTCACCGTATATTGCGCGTAGCCTGCCCCCCCGGTGGTGTCCATTGAGTAGGCTGTGGCTTGAATTCCGGTTTCAATCTTCGAACCCGTTCCCAAGTTGATGGTGATGTTTCGATCATCCGTTCCCCACGTGATGTTTCCAAAAATGAGTCCGATTGGNNGCCGTAATAATCTGAAAAGCCGATGCCTCCGCAAGAAACATGCACATTTGGAGCGAGACTTTTGCCTATTTTCAGGGTACCCCCTGCACCCACGAATGAGATGAGACCTCCTAGTGTTAGATTATCATTGATGCCCAAGCTGACTGAATTCAAAGCAATATTGCTCTGGAAATAACCTTCACCTTTCTTCAATTGAATTCCAGACGGAGCGAAAAAGTATCGACTTGATTGGGGGTTGATTGCCAACGACCGACCCATATTTGATTTAGATAGCCTTGCAAAAGTATTTCCATCCATTTCAATCAGTNNATCGGGCGTTTTCAACCGAATCTCCTCCTCGTTCATGGAGCGCAGTTCTCCCATCCGAGTCGAACCATCGTGCATGAATAACCGCACGTAAGAAACTTTCTCATCTCCAGAATCTCCATTCGTTTCTTGTCCAAAAACTGGGCTTATCATGGAAAAAATTCCAAAAAGACATACCGTGCATATTAAGCGCATGCTCATAAATCAAAGGGTGAATAAAAATTAAAGGTAGAATAAAAGTCGAACTTCAAATAGGTAGCCCAAGACCCCATCACTGATGACTTTGAACCGTGCGGATAAGTGCCTCGCGGAAAGCCGTCAATTCTACGCCCAATTCTTCTGTCGACTTTTGAGCACTGACCTCCCAGTGGTAATTGCCTCGGCGCACCCACTCTGTGGTTAGATCCGGACGCCGACCACGCATACGAGCGACAAATGCATGAAAGCGTGCAAAGGCCATTTGCAACCAAATGGGGGCAACCACCATTCGGTGATGTTGCCCACTTACATCCGACAATACCTCGAAGAATTCTCCATAAGACATGTTATGGCCCGCAAGCAAATAATTGCTTCCAGCTCGGCCATTTTCCATGGCAAGCAAATGGCCTTGAACCACATCGCCGACATAGACGTAGTTCCCTTTCCAATGACGTCCGCCGGGGATCAATCGCCAATTGCCGTGGATGTATCGCTTGATCATCAGGGAAACCGATGCAGGCTCGCCCCAGAGATAAGGCCCGAAGACACGGGTCGGACTGACCAATACAACGTGCATTCCCTCTTCAAGCACATGGCGAAGTACCACCAGATCAGAAGCAGCTTTAGATGCTTCGTAAGCATTGAAGTAGTTGAGGTCGCGTGGTTTTTGTTCTGACACTTCTCCGGTGACAGAAGGACCGAAAACACCTCCACTGGAGGTGACAACGGTCCGCTTTATGCCGGCTGATTTTGCAGCCTTCAGGACGGTGTCTGTGCCGTGCGCATTGACATTGAAATAGGTCTCCGATTGCTTTTCCCACACGGTAGCGCACGCCGCCATGTGATACAATTCCTGACAACCCTCGAAGGCTGCTATCAATCCTGGTTCATCTTGCAGATCCGCCTTTACGCACTCAACGCCCCATGCTTGCATTGGCTTCGCCTTGTCTGGATTTCGAACTACCGCTACGACATGATGACCGGCATCAACAAGAGCCCGGATTAAATGCGCTCCAATAAACCCTGTACCGCCTGTAATGGCAACTTTCATGGTCCTATTGTTTTTTCCATTTCATTTCAGGATGGCGCATGAAGCGCACCGTTGAATTGGTCCAAGCCATAAAGATGTGTACCAGGATTGCCGGCCACAAACTCGTCGTTTGCAGAGTGACCCAACATAGCAAAAACCCAAGAGGAATCGCACCGATGGCCTCGTCCCGACCTTTGGGAATGTGCGTGGCTGAGTACAAAACCGTGTTGACCGCAACCGCGGACCAAGCTCCCATGGTTTCCGTGAGCGGGAACAATAAGACACCTCGAAACATAAATTCATATCCCGCCAAATACAATGCCCATCCAAGCCAATTCACCATCATCATGCCCATCGTCCATTCCTTGGCTTGCATCTGGGGGTATTGGGGATCAAACTTTCTTGCACCCAACCAAGCTACTGCAACAACCACAACGCCAAGTCCAAGCGTCCATTTCCAAATCGCGGTGCTGTGTTCCGATGGCCAACGCAACCCTAAGTCTGCGGGATTCCAACCTAAGACACTCCACATAACGATTGCAGGGATCACTCCCATGGTAAAAAAACCCCACGCCTTGACGCTAAAAATGTGCCAGAGGCAAGCGGGATCGTGCGGCATTGATCGATGAAATCGAGCCTTCAATCCTTCGCCGTGAAACACAAACCAGAACGCCAAAAACCCAGTCAATGAGAGAGTCAGCGGAAGAACAGAAATCCAATCAAGGTGTGACAAAGGGGGAATAAGGCTCATGCAATTTTCGTTTTTTTCTTCTTTGTTTTGAGGTAATTATAAACCGCCAAGCCGGTTGTCCATGGCCTCGGGAATACACGGAGCATGCCCAGTGTAAGCCAATTCTTAAACCCTGGAATGACCACAGCTTTTCTTTCCAATGTCCTTTTGACGCTCTCTTCAGCGACCGTCTTGGTGGTCATGGCACTCACACGCGATAAGGCTGAGCCGTGCTTCAATTGATCGATGACGACTTTATTGGTCAGCATGGCCCCGGGTTGAATGACTGTAACATTCACGCCAAACTGCTTCATTTCACTGCGCAGTCCCAGACTGAATGACTTAACAAATGCTTTCGAGGCGCTGTAAATACTCTTAAATGGCATCGGGAAGTTGGCTGCCATGCTCGATACATTCATAACATGGCCTTCACCTCGGGCGATCATATCCGGAAGAAATTCCCTGCACATCTCCACTGTCGTTTTCATATTCAGCTCCATCATCAACCGGTTGCTCGCATGATCTGAATTCTGAAATTCAGAAATTCCCCCAGCACCGACATTGTTGACAAGAAACACAACCTGTCCTCCACGTTCTTCCACCTGCTGCTTCAAGACCGTTGCACAGTTTGCAACCGACAAGTCCAACTCAATGCCCAAACCAATAACCCCGTGATAACGGGCAATGGAATCTACCACGGTTTCTACATTATCGCCCGGGCGAGAAACCGCTACGAGGTTAAACTTTCTTTTTGCCAGAGACTCTAAAATCGACCGACCCAAACCAGATGCCGCACCTGTAACTAGTGCAAAATCATTGGAAGAATTCATCATGAACGTTGAAATAATCGGCAAGTTAGCGCATCACCGCAACCCAGCCAATTTGAGTCTCGGTATTTACGGATGCAGCTTCCTCCGATCCCCAACGAAACGTCAAGCGGTAATTGTAAACGGTATTATCCACGTAGTAATCTCCTGATGAAGAAGGGCCCTCGTTTTCACCATGCCACTGAAAATTCGGGTCATTTGATTGGTACACCCGGTACCCCCAACGGTCATAGATCTTGATCTCAAAATCGTAAATCGGACAGGAAGTGTGAATACTCAACACCTCATTGACCACATCTCCATCGGGCGTTATTGCATTGGGAACAAAGACGTCACAAGGGCAATCTTCTCCGATGACTGAAAAATCAAAGTCGATTTCAAATGTCGACTCAACTGTGCAGCCTGCGGCATCTTCAACCGCTACCTCATAGCTTCCCACGGGAAGGAACGAAAACACACCGGCGGTGGATTCCTCTTCACCATTGAGCATAAACGAAACTGGCGCCACCGCTCCATTGGCTTGCGCGCGAATGGATCCGTTGTCAAACCACGTGCAGTTCACATTGTTTTTTTCCGTGAAACTGATCGTGAGGTTACTTTCATTCATGACCACTGCCTCAACAGTTCCTTCGCAACCCGTTGCGTTCATCGCTAAAACATTGAATGTACCCCCGTGCAATCCTGAAAACATTCCGTCCAGCGACCATGTGGACCCTCCGTCTAAGCTATATTGGAAAGGTGTCGGTTCGTCCGCAAGCACTTCCAAAAATCCTGTTCCGTCACTGCAATATTCATCCAACACTTGCACCACATTCAAAACCGGATGATCCCGTTCCAATTCTATGGTTTGAACCACTTCGCAGCCGTTTTGATCCGAAACGGTGATGTTGTAAGTGCCTTCTAACAAGCCATTAAAGGCATTGCCCGTGGCATTTGGCCCCGGTGAGCATACATATGCGTAAGGTTCTTCCCCACCTTCCGCAAAAACCGCAATGCTCCCGTCGTTTCCAGAACAGCTTTCATCTGCAAGGGTGAAGCTCGCATCAAATCCAATGCACAGCGTTTCTTGGCAAGAGCTGACCGCGTTGGTAAGCAAATTTTGGAGACTGTTTTCGACATAGGTCTCCATTCGGTTCACTTGCCCTTCAGAAAACATAAACAAGCAAGCATCGTCACAGTAATCCATGTAGGAAGGCCACAAGATGGGCTGGGTGCAATTGACAATGGTTTGGCCTGCTGGACAACCAAACTGAGGTCCATCCGTGACCGGTGTATCGGTTACATCGTCCGTGCTAGCGCACCCGCCCCCGCCCCACGGATGTTCCAGAAGCAAATAATGACCGACCTCGTGGGTGATGGTTCGTCCCATGTTAAAGGCCGGACTGATGGCATTGCCCCCGCATGAAACGCTTCCAAAGTAGGCCGGATCGCACGTCACACCATCGCCGTTGCCATTGCCCCCGTATGGAGAGTACCCCAAGGTTCCGCCACCGATGGGCCGCACCCAAAAGTTCAGGTATCCGGTCCAATTGGCGTCTTGATCGTTCTGGTCGTTGTCCACTTCATCGACTGTCACAGCATAATCACCATCGTTCAAGTCATAGCCGCTGGGATGGTTCAAGGTTGCGAGGCAAAAACTGATGCACGACTCCTTGTTGTCGATGTTGGGCCAAATATCCGACTGCAGATCGAACCACGTATCGATGTCCGGATTCGTTCCTCCAAAATCTTCATTCAAGCTTTGCACTTGAGAGAGCGCCATTTCAATAGCACAATCCATTGGCACGCCCGAGTTTTGAAAGTGAACGGCCACAGGAATGATCAGTGGATTATCACATTCGTCACGGTTTCCAGAGGCCAGAATGACATCGATGGCGTCTGTTTTTTCTGCATGCATCTTGGCAAATCCAGGCAATCCCATCATGAACGCATGGACCGAATCGGTTCCGCATGTGCGTTGTGCTTGAAGGACAGGTGATGTGAGAATAATCGCAAAAAAGACGATGCAGGCAGCGAAATTTGGGGCGTTCGTTGTCAAGGCAGCAGGTATGGGTTTCAAAAACAAAGAACCGAAAAAAATACGCTTTGGTTGCGCAGCATCCGTCGGGAATTAAGAATCGCATCGGGGTATGAACATGAATTGATGGTTATTGCCGAAATTGGGGCATGTTTTTGGTTCAAAAAAGCAACGTTTTGTTTCTGCTCATGGTTGGCTTATGGGCCTTCTTTGCGAAAGAAAGCCTTGCGCAATCCATCTCTTTGGAGGGGAATGCCATCAGTCTAGGCGGCAATTGTTATCGACTCACGGCTTCACAAAGCGGGCAAAAAGGAGCCGTTTGGTATCCCGGTACCGTGGATGTTTCCGTGAGTTTCGAGATGAATGCGGACGTCTTTTTGGGAGCGAGCAATGGTGGTGCTGATGGCATGACATTCACCTTGCGCGATCCCGATGCTCCTGCGCTTGGAGGCGGCGGTTCGCTGCTCGGTTACGGAGGAAATTTTGCTAATCCGGCGATTGAGCCTAGCGTGGCGGTCGAGATGGACACCTTCCAAAGCGGCGCGGGAAGCCCAGGTGCCGGAGACCCCTGGTATGATCATTTGGCGATTCACCGCGATGGAAATTTATCCCACCTCTCCGCAGATGCATTGGCCGGTCCTGCAGCTGCAGACCCGCCTTTTGACAACATCGAAAACAACCAAGAGCATCACTTGCGGGTGACCTACGATGCGAATACCCTCATCCTAACGGTCTATTTTGATTGCAATGAGCGCATGTCGGAAGTCATCGACTTGGAAAACATCATCGGCACCAATGAAGTCAAATGGGGGTTTACGGCCTCCACCGGCGGGTTGAGTAATCTCCACCGCGTGTGCAACGCCCAATGGACCGTCATCGAGGACGTGGTGGCACCAGAGGCCGTTGCTTGTGCGGGTGTCCCCATAGAATTGACAATTTCTGAAGCGGCCATCGATCCGATTTGGTCGCCATCATTGGGTTTGTCGAGCGTGTTTGGCAATACCGTCACGGCGACTTTGGCTACGAGTCAGACCTATACCGTCACGTACGAAGACGTGTGTGAGGAAGCGTACACCCTGACTGTAGATGTCGACATTGTGGAGTTGCCCGAAACGGGACTTCCAGCCGATACCGTGGCATGCAACGCCGCCTTCATCGAACTGATCAATGGCCCATGGCCAGCGGGAATTACCGGAACATGGGGAGACGGCAGCGACGATCCTGTTTACGTTGTTTCCGGAGCAGGAGACTACACATTGACCCTAGAAGACGCCGAGTCCGGTTGCAACACATCCTCTGATGTGAGCGTTGTGGCGGTCGAATTGCCTGCATTGAGTTTGGGACCCGATCAATCAACTTGCCCGGGCGAACTGATTTCATATGATTTTAGCGGCTTCGATCCGAACTTGAATTTCACTTGGAATTCCCTTCCGGGTGATGCGTTATTTGGAACGACACAAGAGGGAACCATCATCGCCGAATGGGGATTATCCATCTGTTCCGCGGCGGATACCGTGGAGATTACCAACCACCCAACGTACGAAGTAACGTGGGCAGAGGACCCCATTGTGCTTTGCTTGGATGAAATTGAAATTGCCAGTGCGCAAGACTTGAATTGGATGGGAGGCGCCGTGCAATGGCTGTGGAATGATGGTTCGGAGGAGAATGCGTTGTCCATCTCCGAAGCTGGCACGTATAGCGTGGACGTTACCACAGACAATTGCACTTTCTCTTATGCCATTGAGGCCGTCGACTCTCCCAATCAAGGAGTGGATCTCGGAGGAGATATCTTATTGTGTGATGAAGAATCGGTCACATTCAACAGCGGATACGCTGGAGCCAATACCTTGTGGATCAGCGGCGGGGATGCAGCAGGAGCGTTCTCGCCTTCGACGACCGTCGCCAATGAATCCGCCACGGTCATAGCCCAAGTGACCGCAGGCGCTTGCGTGGAAAGCGATACCGTCGAGGTTCACCACGTGCCGCTTTTTGATGCAGGGTTGCCGAATGCTTTGGACTTGTGCTTAAACGATAGTTTGGAACTCATTGCGGCACTGGGCGCAGAATCCTATACGTGGAGCAATGGACCCACAACCCCTCAGCAATGGGTTGATGCAGCGGGCAATTACGAAGTCCAAATGGCACTGGAGGGATGCCTCTTCTTCGAAGAAATTGTCATCACACCTTCGGCCAATGCAGGGGTCGATCTCGGACTGGATCAAGTTGCATGCGATGGAGTGGAGGTCATCCTGAGCAGTGGATACTCGGCAGCGGAGACGCAATGGTGGCAAAATGGATTGAGCGTGGGCAACGGCTCTGCTTGGTCAATCCTGAATCAGGACGCAGCCGTGGTTGCCCAAGTCACGGTGGGTGCCTGTGTGGAACGCGACACGGTGATGATCGACTATGCGCCCGTCTTCAATACCGGACTTCCGAGCAGCTTGCCCCTGTGCAATGGCGACAGCGCTTGGATTGCCTCGAATGTCGGCGCTCCAGAATATCAGTGGAGCACAGGAGAAATCACAACGGGCATTTGGCTGACAGGCCCCGGTGTCTACACCTTGACTACGCCGATCCAGGGATGTAATTATTCTACCAACGTAAGTGTACAAAACATCCCTTTGCCCGTATTTGATTTGGGGCCAAGCCAAACAATTTGCGCTGGCACCTCCTTGCTCCTGAGCACGGGCCTGTTCAATGCAGACGCAACCAGTTGGTCCAACGGTTGGACAGGCCCTACGCTGGACGTCGCGAGTGCCGGAACGTACAGTGTGACGGTTACAGAAAACGGATGCTCCGCTGAGGACGAAGTAAATGTTTCAGTGCAAGCCTTGCCAGAGTTTGACCTGGGCGAAGACCAGCAATTGTGCCCAGAGGAAGAAGCCTACCTGTACATTTATCCGCTGCCTGAAGAGGCCACGGTAAGTTGGAGTACGGGAAGTTCGGCCTCATCGATCACGGCCACTTCACCCGGCGTATACAGTGCGTTGGTGAATTGGAACGGCTGCGTTTGGACCGATGATGTAATCATTGAACGCGCCGCTCCGATTATCATCGACATCGTCGAACCTTTGAAATTCTGCGAAGGTGAATCCATGGTCGTCACCGCCGCGAATCCGCCCAATCTTTTTCCTATCGCGTATAACTGGAGCAATGGTTTGCAAGCAGCCGCCATCACGATTGACCGACCCGGACTGTATGCTGTAACCGCTCAAAACGCTTGCGATTCCATTACCAAAAACTTTGAGGTGAATCTGGAATATTGCGAATGTCCAGTGTATGTACCCAACGCGTTTACTCCCGATAACGATGGCGCCAATGACCTGTGGCTCCCTGTGCTCGGGTGCGAGCCATCAGCGTACCGACTGGAAGTCTTCAATACTTGGGGTGAATTGATCTTCGCCACAGAAGATGCAACAGCAGGTTGGTATGGACAGGTTGAAGAAAACCCTGAATCCGCGGAACACTCGGGCTATTATACCCGGAGCAATGTTTACCATTGGCGGATGTCAATCGTTTTTCCTGACGAAGAAAGCCCCCTGACTCCAGCGCGGCTTACCTACGAGGGGCATGTGCACGTCGTGCATTGATTGAATGGTTCAGCGATCGCTATTCCTTCACCAATTGCAGCACTTGAATCTCCGTTCCATTCGTCACGCGCAAAACGACGATGCCTGCTGGCCAATCCACAGCATCCACAACAGCGCTTGGAGTTGACCATGTTCCTCCATCAATCGTGCGTCCCAGCCCATCGAACGCTTCCCATTCAGTTTTGCCTTGAAGCCCCGAAATGGTAAAAGAACTGAGCACTGGATTGGGAAAGGCTCTTGCAGAGACGGCCGTTTGCATTTCATCCAACGAAACTGGTGTGTTGGCATCAATCGTCTCCGTCAACGTCTCAAACGCAAATGAGCCATCGTAATCGAAGATCACGTCCAGAGGCTCACCCTCCCCGTCGAGCGATTCGAGGGTGCAGGACCCATCAGAACCGCCCCAGGATGTTCCGTTCATGCCATCGCCATAGCTGTCAGTCAAAGTGAACGAATAACACCCCGCAGTCGGCAATGAAATGGTGAATTCGTAGACCGTTTGATCGCCGTAGCTTCCGGGAGCAGCGGACTCAATGAGGTTATCCTGGCTATCGCGGACTTCCCAGCCGGTTTCACCTCCCCAGTTGTCTGTGAGCAAAGTGACACCCCATTGGGTGGTCGCAGACGTCGAGTTTTCTACGGAAGCATTCAAAGCATTGTTCGCAACATTCTCGTCTTCACTCAATGCCTGCAACGTGAAATCCGTCGAACCTTCAAACAAATAAGTTCCCAATGTGAAAGACGCGGAGGCGTAAGTCGACAATTCTCCCGACCAATCCGAGGTGAGGACAACCTCATCATCGATGAGCATCTGAATCGTCAAGGCCTGCGCATCCCCTGCAAAAAGGGTATCCGCTCCCCAATTGGTCAATTGTACCGTGATCGGTGCAGCTTCTCCACTGCAAATGGAGCTTGGCCCGGTGTAGGCCGTCAAGGCTACATCGTATGCAACGTCAGGCTGCATCGCCAATTTCCAATTCGTACTCATGTAATCAAAACTTCCCGGATCTAGGCTCATCCCATTGATCAAATAGGCTTCATCATGGAGCACAAAAGAAGCTGGCGCCCAGCGAGACATGCCCGGATGCTCGGGCCAAGCACTCCAGCTATCTGACTCCGGGTTGTATTGCCAAAGCTCACCGGTTTCCATGGAATTGTGGTCATCGCCATCGCCGCTCAAAGCATAGCCCATTCCGTTGTGGATGAATTGCGAACCCGCAACACGGCCTTCAGCAGGTAATGTCTCCATCTCATCCCACTCCTCGGTCACCGGGTCATACCGGTACCATTCGTTGAAGATGTCGGGGCCGTTGTGACCGAATCCTACGTAAACCAATCCATCGATTCCGAATTGATACGGGTGATGCCGTTCTGAACTTGGGAAATTCGGCTTCTGACTCCAGGAATCCGTGGCCATATCGTACTCCCACCAATCGTTCATGTCTCCGTTTTGTCCGCCACCTAAGCCCACAAAAATTTTATCACCCTCCGCAATAAAGGCCGGGTGCGTGCGCGCGGAACAAGGGCAAGAAGCCTTTTCTGTCCACGCCATGCTATCCGGATCAAACACCCACAAGTCATTGAGGTAACCGCTATCAGAAAGGCCAAATCCCATCCAAGCCTTACCGTCCCAATCATCCCCGATGGTGTACCCTCGCGCAGGTCCTGGAAAATCATCCAATGCCGTCCACGCATCCGCTTCAGGATCATACTGGTAAAATGCACTTGTGAATCCGTCTGTGGATTCACCCGCTACGATGTAGCCCATGGAGTCCAAGGCAAAACCGTAACTGTGGTTCGACACAAACCCATCCGATAAGGGAGCGACACCGGTCCATCCCTGACCAAATGAGAACAGCGAGGAGAGTGTGAATGCTCCACATAGAATGAATAATCTCGAAGTCATGAGTCAGGTTGGATTCAGTTAATCAATAAATACATAGCGAAGACAGGTGGTTGCCTGCCGTGTTCATGGCTGAGCCGTCGACAACGCATTGAGAATATACCGGTGACGAAGTTATACATTCTCTGAGCATTTGTACTCACACACAAATTCCACCTTTACTTTTGGTCCATGGAAGCTTCAAATAATTTCCGTTTTTTAGGTGCGATGCGAGGAATCACTTTTTTTTGCTTGTTGTTCAGTGTATTCGTTTCCAGTATTGAAGCATTTGCTCAGAATCATCAACTCAGCGGATACATACGGGATGCCTCGAGCGGTGAGACGCTGATTGGTGCAACGGTGTGGTCGGAATCGGAACGAATCGGGACAGCAAGCAATACCTATGGCTTTTACAGCATCTCTCTGCCTCAAGGGCCTCAACGATTGGTGGTGTCTTACATAGGATATGCTCCACAAAAATTCGAACTCACCATCGATGAAGATGTCAAAACCGACTTCAC
>DBBR01000025.1:14073-15196 GCA_002292325.1 Flavobacteriales bacterium UBA979
GAAATCCCCATGGATCAGGTGCGCCGGTTGCCTGCAATCGGTGGGGAGGTGGATTTGCTCAAAAGCTTGCAATTGATGCCGGGAATTCAATCAGGCGGCGAAGGCACGTCGGGGTTGTACGTCCGAGGTGGAAGTCCTGATCAGAATTTAATCGTCCTCGATGGAGTGCCTTTGTACAGCGTCAGCCATCTGTTTGGTTTCTTTTCTGTTTTCAATGCCGATGCGGTGAAGCAAATGAGCATCACGAAAGGGGGATTTCCGGCCCGATTTGGTGGGCGGCTCTCCTCCGTGTTGGAGGTCAACATGAAAGAGGGCAACATGCGGGAATTCCACGGCACAGCCAACGTTTCCATTTTGGCCAGTAAATTCATGTTGGAAGGGCCCATCGTCAAAGACAAGGCATCATTCATGATCAGCGCACGCCGAACGTACTTGGATTTACTCATCAATCCGATTATTGCATCCATCAACCGGCAAGAGCCCGACATTCAAACCAATCCCCGCTACTTCTTCTATGACATCAATGGAAAAGTTAATTGGAAATTGAGTGAGAAAAATCGGCTGTACATCAGTATATTCAATGGAAAAGATGATTTTGGTTTGGCCTCCACCGAAACGAATGGAGCCTCGCGTTCTTCCTTCGATTTTGGATTGGACTGGATGAACAAGGTCGCCGCCGTCCGATTGAACCACCAGGCCAATGCTAAGTTGTTTGCCAATGTGACCCTTACTCGGAGCGAATATGCTTTCAATACAGGCATCCAATTCAGCGAGTCGGAGTTCAACGCCAGCGATTCTTCAGCTCAAAGCCTCACGAGCTTGTACCAAAGCGGCATCATCGATTATGCGGCGCGATTGGATTTCAATTACGCCCACAACAACCGCCACTACATCCGGTACGGAGCAAACGCCACATTGCACACGTTCAACCCCGGAGCCACGACCTTTCAAGCAGATTTTGGAGAGGGCTTCCCGGCCATCGATACCACATTGGGCTCTCCTAACGTGGGTTCAAGGGAATTCTTCGCGTTCATCGAGGATGAAATCCAATTGGGAACCAACCTCAAGGCCAACATCGGACTGCATGCCGCCCTGCTGCGCGTGAATGGCACTGCATTCCCTT